>JBFFMG010000298.1:0-4747 GCA_041554215.1 Labilibaculum sp. | reverse complement strand
TGTTCTGTCCAACAATTTTCTGGCAGAATAAAAGAAGCAATGGGAATGTATCCCGTTTTTTGCATTTGAGCCAGCTTATTGGGAATCGTATCTATTCCAGGATAGGCATCCATCCAAAATTCTTCGATTTCAGCAGGACGTTCTTCGGTAAACCACGAAGCTTCCGAAATAGCTATAAAACCATCAGGTTTCAGAAAAGCCCGCCATTCTCTTAGTCCACGTTCAAAGCCGATATTATAAATTGCTCCTTCCGACCAAATGAGGTCTAATTCTTCATTGCGAAAGGGAAGATTATGCATCGAACCTACAAGGCCTTTTAGTTTATCCTGAAGGTTTAGATTTTTGGCATTAGAGTTGAACAGATCAATAAAATTGGGAAACAAATCGATACCTGTGATAGTTCCTTGAGAATGCTGTGCCAGCACTCTTGTCTGACCGCCTGTACCACAACCAATATCGGCAATACGCGACTCTTTGTTCAAATTATCGATAAAGCTTAAGGCTTTAATCGTTATTTCAGGACTACCGGGACCTTGTCGTTCCAGGTTTGAGAAATATTCGCAGATTAAATTAATGTCAAAATCGTGAATTGATGAATTTTCTTTACTCATGATATTAAAATTTTAGTGCTCGAAATTAGGACATAAGCCACTTTATGCGCTTTTTGCCAGATTTCAAACTTTTACAAATATGTTGACATGAAAATAACTCCGACAAGATTATGTCTGAGTTATACTAAAGGATAAGCTTGCGTCGATTTCCAAAGCTTATTTACTTCACCAAATCCTTCTTACTTTTTAACATCAATTGTTTTTTAGATAAGATAAAATTAAGGATTTTTTAGTTACACAACAAGTTCTCTACAGTTTTGTTTTCTTTGGCAAAATGCAACCTGCTTATTTCCTAAAAATAGCAAGCCCTCAAGTTCATCATTTACTATTTTTCTTTACCAGGATATTAACTTCTTCAAAATGTATTTCATATCATTTGCGCGTCACGGCGAATAAAAAAAGCTCGGTCTAATGCCGATGGAATAAAATAGGAAGCTTTCTCCCGTGTAAGGCGAGGGATAGCTCACTCATTTATTTAATCAGTATTAATCTAAAATAAAATTCATTGAATTGTATGTTCGTAAGAATAGTTTAAAAATCACAGAAAGGTTCTGCACGACCAATATGTGTGGTGCAGAATACATTTACAATGGTTTAAAATATATGTTCATTTCGCAATTTAAGGTATAACCTTATAGATGAGTTGATTATATGGATGGAAGGGAGGCTTACTCTAGTAAAATCAAATACTTAATAGGCTTTTGAAAATATTTCAATTACTTTTGTGGTGTAGAAACAATATGTCGATGTTTAAGTGGTTTTCATCTGACTTCATAAGTTATTTGGATTAAATACAATATTTCAGCATTGATGTATGTGTTTGTTGACTAGTAAAATATATGCATTTTAAATAAATAAAAATTACATGATAAATTATAAAACGTACACTTCAATTGCAAAACCAGATAGTATAGAAATAGAAGCTGTCGTAAGCTTTTTGTACAAGCATTTAGATGAGTATGGAGATGATAAGGCAGATATCGAAAAGGCAATTGTTTATGCAGTTAAGGATGAGCCAGAAGGGGGTGGTTTTGTTTTAGTTGCCAAGGAGAATGATGAAATAGTTGGTTCTGTTGTGATTAATCGAACTGGAATGGCAGGTTACATTCCTGAGAATATTTTGGTGTACATAGCCGTACACGAATCTCAAAGAGGAAAAGGTTTGGGTAAAGGCTTAATGAAAGAGGTGATCAAAATTAGTAATGGCGATATTGCTTTGCATGTTGAGCCAGAGAATCCAGCCCGATTTTTATACGAAAAAGTAGGATTTAGCAGTAAGTATGTAGAAATGCGATTGAAAAAGTAGAGACCTGCCTAATTCCAGCAATTGATATTTTTAATTGAACAGCATTCTATAATATCTGAGTACATGAACGAGAAAATAATTGCGCTTCGACGAGAATTACATAAATATCCCGAAGTTTCAAATCGTGAATATCAGACCACAGACAGGATTGTAAACTTTGTAAATGAGTACAAGCCCGATCAGGTAATTAGACTTGGAGATAAAGGCGTATTATTTGTTTTTCAAGGAGAAGTACCAGGAGAAACGGTGATGTTTAGAAGCGAATTGGATGCGCTTCCTATTCAGGAAATTTCAGAACATGAATATACTTCAGTAAATGAGGGAGTATCTCATGCTTGCGGGCACGATGGACACATGGCCATTGTTGCTGGTTTGGCAGAGAAAATTTCGAACGATCGACCGGCCAAAGGGAGGGTAATTTTACTTTTTCAGCCAGCCGAAGAAGTGGAGCAGGGCGCGTGTGATGTAATTGAAAATGTAAATTTCAAAAATAATGAGCCCGATTATTTGTTTGCGCTGCACAATATACCTGGACTTAAGAAACATAAAATAGTTCTTAAAAAGGGAAGCTTTGCTTCCGGATCAAAAGGGATGACGGTTCAGCTTACCGGAAAAACATCTCATGCGGCCGAACCTCAGGATGGCATTAGCCCTGCCGATGCAATCTCACAAATAATCAATAAACTTCATGTTCTAAGAGCAGATAAAACGCTGTTTAGCGATTTTATTCTAGTAACCATCATCCACATTCAATTGGGGGAGATATCTTTTGGAACTTCTCCAGGTTACGCCGAAATGAGAATTACTCTGCGTGCTTTCGAAAATGAAGATTTAACATTGCTTACCTTTTTGTGTGAGAAAATAGTAAAGGAAATTGCGAGCTCGGAAAAACTAGCTTGTGAAATTAGCTATACCGAAGTATTTCCAGCAACAATGAACGATGATCGCTGTGTTGATATCGTAGAACAAGCGGCAAAACAGAATGATTTAAATGTGGAGCATATTAAAACTCCCTATAAATGGTCCGAAGATTTTGGTTACTATACCGAAAAGTTCAATGCTTGTTATTTTGGATTGGGTGCTGGAACTGAGCAGCCTCAACTTCATAATCCCGATTTTAATTTCCCCGATGATATTATTGAGACGGGAGTAAATTTATTCTATTCTATTTACAAAAGTACTTTACAGTAATGATTGACGATACAATAATATCACTAAGTGAAAAATCAATCCAAAATAACATTTCTTTTCTACGATCGAAACTTGGTGATAAAGTAAAAATATCGGCTGTAGTGAAAGCCAATGCCTACGGTCATGGGATCGAGCAGATTGTTCCCGTATTTAATAAATATGGCATCGATCATTTTTCTGTATTTTATTACAGTGAAGCCCTTCGTGTGTACAATTGCCTTTCCAAACCAGCCTCTATAATGGTTATGGGTTGGTTGAGCGAAAAGGATATTAAAGATGCAATCGAAAAAGGAATAGAATTCTTTGTTTTTAATATTGAGCGTTTACAATTGGCAGTTAAGTATGCCAAAGAATTGGGTGTAAAAGCCAAAATTCATCTCGAAACCGAAACTGGAATGAATCGTTCAGGATTAAATGGCCATGAATTAAATGCTGCCATTGCTATTGTGAAAGAAAACATTGAGTATATCGAACTAACAGGATTCTGCACGCATCTGGCTGGAGCCGAAAGTGTCTCTAATCATTTTAGGATACAGAATCAGTTGCAGAGGTATCAGGAAATGGCAAGTGAATTGGAAGCGAATAATTTGACACCAAAGTATAAACATGTCGCCAATTCGGCCGCAAGTATTGTTTATCCTGAAACAAGAATGGATTTGGTAAGAGTTGGGATTATGCTTTATGGTTTCTGGTCGAGTACCGAAGTGTTTGTGCAGTATATTAATAACCAAGAGCATAGGGTGGATCCATTAAATAGGATACTTGGCTGGCAAAGTCAGATAATGGCTCTTAAGGAAGTTAAAAGTGGAGAATTTGTGGGCTATGGGATTTCATATCTTGCTCAATCCAAAATTATAACAGCCTTGGTTCCTGTTGGATATTCTTTTGGTTACAGTCGTTCATTAAGTAATAAAGGGCGTGTTCTTATTCGTGGTCATCAATGCAGTGTAATTGGGGTTGTAAACATGAACATGATGATCGTAGATGTGACTCATCTTAAAAAGGTAGAAGTAGGAGATAAAGTTGTTTTGATTGGCAAACAGGGCAAATCAGAAATAAAGGTAAGCGCTTTTAGCGAAATTAGCGATGAGCTTAACTATGAAATATTGGCACATTTATCAGAAAGTATAACCCGCAGGGTAATCAAATAAAACTTAGAAATTATGGCTTTTGTAACTTTAGATATTAAGAAATTAAAATCAAACTTTGATTATCTCGATTCTCTTTTTAGAAAAAATGGAATTGAATGGTCAATTGTGTCGAAAATGTTGTGTGGAAATAAGGAATTTTTAACCGAATTGTTAAAATTTGATTTTACTCAGATTTGCGATTCCAGGGTTTCTAACTTAAAAGTGATCAAATCGATCAATCCGAAAATTGAAACTATTTATATCAAACCTCCTGCAAAACGATCTATTTCTAGTGTAGTTAAATATGCTGATATTAGTGTGAATACAGAGTTTGAGACCATTAAACTTTTGTCAGAAGAAGCTAAAAAGCAGAAAAAAACTCACAAAATCATAATCATGATTGAGTTGGGAGAACTTCGAGAAGGAGTTTTGGGTGAAGATTTTATTGCCTTTTATGAAAGTGTTTTTAGGTTGGATAGCATTCAGGTGATTGGTATTGGTGCGAATCT
>JBFFMG010000297.1:0-4755 GCA_041554215.1 Labilibaculum sp. | reverse complement strand
TAATCCCAATTACGATCAGCTCCGACGCTCACCATATTGATGAATTGGTTGCCGGATTCGATTTAGCAAAAGCTTTGCTTAAAGAGATTGGATTTGAGACTGTTCGGGTTTTTGACTGTGGTGAATGGTGCGATATAGCTCTATGAAACGATGAAGAGTAACATCTTTTAATAGATTTTTTGAGTCGACTATTGATAAATAATGCTATTTTTACTCAGTTGAAAAAAAATGCAACTTATGATTTAAATGATTGAGTCTTGTTCGCGTTATTTTTTCCAAATTAACAAAGTTCATAATCAGAATATATAACTGAATGCTAAATTTTCGGTTGTTTTAATTGAACAGCTAATCGATTTAGTTTATAATTCCCGGTATTTAATCGGGACAACCTTTTTAGACCTTATTACATATGAAGTTGGTTGATCCAAAAGATTTATTAAAAGCAAGTGAAAGCTTAAACTGGTTTGGTGGAGAGAGTTTTGCCAAGCTGTTGATGTATATTCTTCGATTAAACAAATTAAATGATTTGTATTCTGCAAATTGTGGAAGAGATGGTATTGATTTTATTGATGCATTATTAGAAGATTTAGGTATTAAATTCGAATTTGACGAGGAAGAATTAAAGCGCATACCTAAGGAGGGACCATTTATAACCATATCAAATCACCCATTTGGAGGTATCGATGGCTTAATTCTTATTAAGTTAATTTGTATGGTGCGTCCGGAGTTTAAAGCAATGGTTAATTTTTTGTTGAAAAAGATAGAACCTATAAAGGATTATTTTTTGGGCGTTAATCCATTCGAGGAAAGAAAAGGCGTTGCTTCCAGTACCGGAGGTATAAAGGAAGGACTTCGTCATTTAAGTGATGGTTTTCCATTGGGAATATTTCCTGCAGGAGAAGTGTCTTCTTATCAATCTCATTCAAATAACATTACTGATAAACAATGGCAACCGTCTATCCTTAAGTTTATTAAGAAGGCTGAAGTACCTGTTGTTCCAATCTATTTTCAAGGGAGTAATAGCTTAATTTTCCACTTGTTAGGTATGATTCATCCTACATTACGAACTGTTAAACTACCTTCGGAGCTTTTAAATAAAAAAAATAAGCTTATTCGTATTCGTATTGGCAATCCTATTTCTGTAAATGATCAGAAAGGATTTTCGGAAATTAACCAGTATGGACGGTTTTTACGAGCAAAAACATTTATGCTTGGGACTCCAATCGAGGTGAAAAAGTTTTATCAGTTTAAGCAAAAGGAAAAAATTGCAAAGGTTGAAGAAGTAATACCTCCTGTAAACCCCGATATTATCAGAAGTGAGGTGGAAGGTTTAGCTCAAGATTATCTGCTATTTAAAAGTAATAATTTTGTTGTGTATTGTGCACCTTCTTCTCAATTGCCCAATGTACTGACTGAGTTAGGACGCTTGCGTGAAATTACGTTTCGGGAAGTTGGTGAAGGAACAAATCTAAGCATTGATGTTGATGAATATGACTTGTATTACCATCAGCTATTTATTTGGGATGAGGAGGCACACAAGATTGTAGGAGCCTATCGTGTAGGTAAAGGGAATGAAATTCTTTCGCAATATGGTTTAAAAGGATTTTACTTGCAAAGTCTGTTTCGAATGAGCAAAAAATTCCAACCAATCTTGCATGAATCATTGGAGTTAGGACGATCTTTTATTGTGAAAGAGTATCAGAAAAAGCCAATGCCTTTGTTTTTACTTTGGAAAGGAATTTTGTATTTTTTACTAAAGAATCCTCAGTCGCGTTATTTGATAGGGCCGGTTAGTATAAGTAATAAGTATTCTGATCTATCGAAAGATTTGATCATTAAATTTATTATGCGTAATTATTTCAATTATGATTTAGGGCAATATATAAAATCAAGAAAGAAATTTAAGGTGAAAATAAAAGATCTGGATGTAGATATTTTATTGGAAATGGCTAAAAATGATATCAATAAATTAGATAAGCTGATAGGTGATTTTGAAATAACAAATGACAAGTTACCAGTTCTGCTTAAAAAATATATTTCGCTGAATGCCAAAAGTGTTGGTTTTAATATCGATCCGAATTTTAATGACTGTTTGGATGGTTTAATCGTTGTGGATTTTTTTGATGTTCCTATAAAAGTAATTGAGTCTTTATCAAAGGAATTTAATGATGATGCAATTATGAAAAGATTTTCATCGGAAGATGTTAGGTTTTAGGATATATTTCACGAACTTTGCAGCCAATTTTGTTAACTGAAAAAGATTAGTAGTTGGATTTTCAATATTTATTTAAAGGAATAATTGTGGGATTAATGGTGTCTATACCATTGGGACCAATAGGTGTGTTAATTATTCAAAAAACCATTCAGAAAGGACGTTTGGCTGGTTTTATTTCGGGTATGGGAGCCGCTGTTGCGGATATGTTTTATGCTACCGTTGCAGCTTTTGGACTTGGAATGGTTCTTAGTTTTATTCAAACACAAGAATTCTACTTGCAATTAATCGGAAGTATATTTTTGGTGTATGTAGGCTTGCAAATCTTTTTTACAAATCCTATAAAACAAATAAGAGGAGCTCACAGAACAGGTAAAAAGGGAATGTTAGGCGATTTTATTTCCATCTTTTTTCTTACTGCTTCGAATCCAATTGCAGTTTTTGTTTTTGTAGCCGTTTTTGCGGGAACTTCTATTTTTGGAACCAATCCCACGCTTCGCATCGAATTGTTCTTAATTTTAGGCGTTTTAATAGGAGGTGGATTATGGTGGTATACCTTGTCAACGATTATTAATATCTTCCGAAAGAAATTCAGATTAAAACAATTGTTTTGGATCAATAAAATTTCAGGAATTGTTATTGCAGCTTTAGGTTTCTTAGCCTTTTTAGCTTGTTTTGAGCCAATCAAATCTTTTCTACACTCATAAGCTTATTGGTCTTTTTTAGGACTAAACGCAAAATAAAAAAAAAGACGCAATATTTTGCGTCTTTATTATTTTCACTGAGTTTTAATATTTTTCCACCTTTCAAATCTCATCCAGACTTTTTACGGCTCTTTTTGGTGTTATCGAATAGTTACCATTGTAGCTCCCCATCCATATTCTTTAAACGAGGCATCTTGTTGGTAGTGTTTTTTGTATTTTCTTTTAAGTTCGTTGTGAACATTTTGTTTTAAAGTACCATTTCCAATACCGTGGATAAATACAATCTTTTTACCTTTCTCGTTTTGGAATTGTCGCAGAACCTCATGAAATTTGTTCATTTGAAATTCGAGAATGTCTGCATTTGACAATCCTGTTACAGAGTCGATTAGTGCATTAATGTGTAAGTCAACTTCGATTAAGTTATCATCAGTATTCTTGTTCTTGATTGTCGGTTTTACTATTGCAGAACTCTCTTTTTCACGTATTGCCTGTTTGAAATCTTTGTTGCTAAGTTCTTCTATTTTATCTTCCAGATTCTCACCCGTGAGCTTGTAAAGAATTACTTCCTGATGAAAGTAAGCGGTATCTTTATAGCTTGATGATTTATGAAATTTAACAGCCTGAATTTTAAGCGTACGATTCAAAGGTTTTTTAGGTGTACATTTTCCTTGCTGATAGAAAATGATTTGAAATTGACAGCTATTTAAATCATTCAATTCTTTTATATCGTATTCCGATAAAAGTATTTTTGATTTTGGATCAATATTTCCTGCAGTAATTCCCTCTAAGCCGTTTCCTTTATCATCGCAGAAACTATATAAAAGAATTTGATTGGTATCGTTTATTAAATAAAGTTCCAATGGACTTTCGGATGGAGTAGATGATTCTCTTGGAGCAAAAGCTGCATATATCTCTTCCTTTTCAACAAATAACGATTGTTTTATTGATTTAAAAGAGGAGCTCGGACTTGCAGAACTACTTTGTTTTGATTGAGGGGAATTTCCTGTGTTTGCCGATTCAATTACAACTAGGTCGGTTTTTAGACTAGGAATCTCAAATTCATCTTCATCGTTTAGAACCATAACGGTTTTTGCATCGATGATTCGGGTTACTATACCTCCACCAGTCTCGCTTAAAAACCGGACTTTATCTCCTATATTTATTTGCATCTGATTATCTATTTTGGGTTGACTATTGTGATATTCAATTGGATTTCAAAAATCGAAATTAGTCAACAGGTTTTCTATTCCCGACAAAGTTAGCTATTTTTGCCGATCAAAACATAAAGCCCCTTTTTTATTGGGAGCAAAGCTTGATTAATTAAGAGACAGATGGATTGTAATATCAATATAAATGGTTTGAATGCCAAACAAATTCAAATTTCCGATTTCACCTACGATCTTCCGGATCATAGAATTGCCAAACATCCTTTGGAGAATAGGGATTTGTCTAAATTACTAGTTTTTAAGCATGGAGTAATTACGGAATCGGTGTTTGAAAATTTACCTATGGAGCTTGCTGATGGAAGTACAATGGTATTTAATAATACCAAAGTGATTCAGGCTCGATTGATATTTCATAAGGAGACTGGTGCAAGAGTGGAGATTTTCTGTTTAGAACCATTGAAGCCTGCGGATTATAATTTGGCTTTTCAGGCTTTTAACACTTCTACATGGAAATGCATTGTTGGAAATGCACGAAAGTGGAAGACTGGCGAGTTGAAAATGCCATTTATTGTTGATGGCGAAGAGTATTTCTTGAAAGCAGAAAAGGAAGATGTTTTAGAGGGTGCACAGGAGATTAGATTCTCATGGAATCACCCGGGTTTAAGTTTTAGTG
>JBFFMG010000296.1:0-4776 GCA_041554215.1 Labilibaculum sp. | reverse complement strand
TTCCCCTAAAATGTATGGTATCAGATTGGGGTATTTTAACTTCATTATTTTGATAAAACCAAATGGTCGAGGATTCACCTCCAAAAGATAAGGCTTGCCATTAAATATTTTAAACTCAACATCTAAGAAACCTGTAAAGGCAGTTTTACCAATTAACTGAAGCGATTTTTCTTTTATTAATTTGGCGTATTCGCCACGATACTCTTCTACTGCCGATGATACTCCTGAACGATAATGCCTTACTTCATTCACACAAAGACCTGAAACAAGTTTCCCTTGATTAAAATAAGCTCCAAATGAAAAATTATTTTTTAATTCAGCGCCTAAATACTCCTGCATAATAAGCGATTTCTTTTCGCGATCGAGAAGAGTTTGATGAAGATTCTTTAGCTCTTTTATACTTTTTACCAAACAGGTTTTAAAGACCGGCTTTTCGAAAAGAAAAATATCTTGATTCCACTTCACGATTTGTGGAAATTTTATTTCTTCATAGTTTATATCCTTATCTAACTGACTTAATAAAACTGATTGTGGATATTTACAAGCAATTTCCTGCGCCAATTGGTAGGTATTCATCTTATTTAAAAATACCGACAAAGCCTCCACATCCTTTGGTATAACATTAAAAAGAGTAAAGAAATTAGGAAAATGATTGAGTATATATGACAGATAAAAACCACTTGCAACGATACAATCGAATATTTTGGATTTGGATGCCAAATCAGATAATTTCTGAATCAAATCTTCTTCATTATCAATAATCTGTTTTGTGCCATAACGCGAATGCATAGCAATTTCTTTCCTTTGACCAATTAGAATTACAGCGTATCCAATTTGGCTGTATTCTCGCAGCAGAAACAAAGCCTGTGGCCCTGCTCCAACAATCACAATCCGCTTTTGAGTAAGGATCATACTTTTTCTATTTGAGAAACTACCAGGCTAAATTTTCCTCTGCTGCTTCTAATCAATTCTTTTATTTCAATTTTTTCAAATCTTATTTTACATTCCGATCCTAATAAAGACCGTAAATTTTGCTCCAGCTGAATGCAATCTTTTTTCGTAAAACCTTTATCAGGAACCAAATTCACAATAATTTCGCCTACACTGTATTGAATAATCTGAGCGGCCAAAACTTGATTAATCTTCTTAAAAGCCAAATCCAAACGTCCAATTTGCTGCCCATTTTTCAACAACACATAATCATCGTCGCGACCTTCAATTTTTTTCACCACACTACTACCATTTTTAGTTGGTTCCATCTGAATTACATCATCAACCTTATAACGAATTAATGGAAATGAACTATTGATAAGGCCAGTTGTTATTAGGTGATTGTCTTCAATCTCGATGTGAGAATACAAAGGAAATTCATGATAAAAGAAATCTTCAAATTGACCAAAGGCAACTGTTTGTTCTGTATTTCCATACCAATCAAATATTTTTGTATTGAAAACTTTCTCTACTATTTCTCTCTGAAAATCATGTAATACTTCCGAAGAAGTAAATGCAAGCGGAATGTTTAATTCCAAATCTGCTTTGTACAACTCTGTCGCCAATATATGCATTGAGCTGGGATAAGCCTTTATTACTTTAGGCTGAAAATTAGTAATCATTCTATGAATTTTGTCAATTTCATGCGCATTCAAGTGAAAACTGGAGATGTACAATACATTATTACTTTTATCAAAATAAGAGACCGTATTTCGATCCAATACTCCGCGAAGAGAAACAACAGGATCGCCTAAATGATAACCATGCCTTTGCTGAAAAAAATGTCCGTAAGCATACTCTTTTATGGTGGATGAAAAATCTCGATAAACTTGTAAAGGAGTTCCGGATGTTCCACTCGAATAAGCTTTATAGACCAGGAATTTTGATTTTGTTAATAGATCAGCACAATTCTTTTTAACCATTGCTTTATCGATAACTGGTAGTTTATTTACATCATATAAATTTTTTATGGAATCAATCCCTATTCCGTGAGACCGATACAGTTTGTTATAAAATTTAGAGTTCTCAAATGCATTTTTAAATTGTTTTATAAATTCCTTTTCTTTTAAATCCAATAGTTCCTGATTCGAGCAATTACTCAAATCACAAATCCGGTTAAGCTCTTTTTGGAAACCACTTCCGAACTTAATTTTATAGGCAATCAAATCTTTTATTAATCGATAATCCATATTTGAAGTTTAAGTCTCTTGCAAAATCTCATTGATTAAATGATCTTTTTCTTGAGAAGCTAAGTTTGAAATCATCAAATTATACTTTCCCGATTCAGTTCTAATAATTTGATCTTCATTTATTTCTCGGTAATAAATCTTGCAATCGTCACCTAAAAGCTGCGTTAAATTCCTAAACAACTCTTTTTTATTACAATCAGTAAAGTTGTAATCAGGAATAATATTCAAGTTTATTTCACCCACTTTGTTCTGAACAATTTGAGCGCCTAAAATGTTCTTAACATTGCTAAAATTGAATGCATGATCCAAAAGACCAATTTGCTGACCATTTTTAAGCTCTATGTACTGATTATCCCGACCTAAAATTCGACTGGTGCAACATCGAATGCAACTGCTATCGCACTTCAGTTTTATCACATCATCAATTTTATATCGGATTAAAGGAAAAGACTTGTTGATAAAACCAGTGGTGATAATGCATTTTTCTTTCACCTCGATATGACCATACAAAGGAATATCTTGATACAAATCCTTCTTAACCTGTCCCAAAGAAATGGTTTGTTCGGAATTTCCATACCAATCAAAAATCTTTGTCCGCAATACCTTTTCAATAATACTTCTTTGAAAATCGTGCAGTACCTCGGAGGAGGTAAATGCCAATGGAATATACAATTCCAAACCCGCTTTGTACAATTCTACCGAAAGAATCTGGAGTGATGAAGGATAGGCCTTAACAACCTTCGGCTCAAAATCCTTAATCAGCTGGTAATATTTTCTAATGTTTTTCTGATTAAGATTATAGCTCGACAAGTGCAAAGTATTCAACGAGCGGTCGAATCTTGAAATTTCATTCTTATCCAAATCTCCCTTTATGGAGATTACCTTATCGCCTAATTGATACCCGTGCGACATCTGAAAATAGTATCCATAAGAATATTCCTTACATACAGATTGAAAGTCGCGATAAAGTTTTAAAGGTGATCCTGTGGTTCCGCTGGTATAAGCGATATAAACAAATAACTTGTTACGCGTAAGCAAGTCGTCTACCCGATGTCGAATATCCTCTTTCGTGATGATCGGGATTTGCCCGGCATCATCGATTGATTGAATTGAATTTAAATGCAGTCCGTGTTCCTGATACAAATTTTTATAAAACTTTGAATTGCTAAACGCATTTCGGTACTGCTTTACAAACTCCTGGTTTTTTAATTCAGCCAAATGAGTTTCGCTAATCGAATACAAATCTGTAATTCGGTGCAATTCCTTCTTAAAACAAGAACCAAACTTAATTTTGCTCAACAAGTAATCCCTGACTCCCTTGTAGTTCATGATAGATTGAAAATAGAGTTTTTAAAACGCTGTGGGGATAAAAATCAACAACTCCTCTTGCTGATCTTTCAGAGTAGATTGGAATAAGATTTTGGTTGTTTATTAACTTTAGGATGGCTTTTTTAATCTCATCCTTATTTCCTGCATCAACCAAAATACCATTCATGTATTTGTGCAATAAATCGGGGATTCCTCCTGCATGACTTGATATTATTGGAAGGGAATAGCTCATTGCTTCCAGAATTGACAGTGGTAAACCCTCTTTGTAAGATGGTAATATGAAAATGTGCGATGATCGCAATAATTGATCTTTTTTATCTGAATCAACCCATCCTTCAAACTGAACAATTTTATTCAATTTTCGTTTCGAAATATCTTCAATTAATCTGGCTGTTTCGCCATTGCCCGCAATTTTCAGAATCATTTTACCCTCCAATTCAGTTCTGTTGCTTGCAATAATTTTTAGTAAATCGAATATTCCCTTGTTATCACCAATTAAGCCCAGAAAAAGGAATTGCAGTTTGCTATTTAGCTTTAATTTGTTTGGCTTTTCGGGCGGAATAATCATGTTATTTAAAATTCGAATGCATTTTGGGTGAAATGCACTTGAAAAGAAATGTTTCCAATTTTCGGATAAGCAGATAACAACATCGACCGATTGAATCACGTATCGAATTCTCTTCTGTATAAAAACCGGCGATTCGAGATAAAAATCCTTAAAACCACCTCCATGAATGTGATAGATTGTCTTCTTATTGAAGATTTTTTTCACTACCGAAAATAAAATATACTTGCGATAAAAGCTACCTTTTGAAGCTCCATGTATGTGTACAATTTTAATTTCCGAATCGCTTAGCAAGCGAATAATTAATTGCAATACGCAAACAGGAAACCAAATACTATTCAGTACTTTGGAATGAAAGCGATGCGTAACAATCAATTTAAAAGGCTTAATGTGTTTCGAATAATTGTTCACACACAAACCAATTCCCCCCTTGCTGTTTTTGTTCCCCGGAGCTATGAATAATACTTCTTTCATAAAAAACAAGTTATAAAATAGTGGTTGTTTGTGTCGTTTTTACGTTTTATGAATACTGATCAATTATTTGAATATGACCCTTTTTCTTGTCTCGTTTTAATTTTATCTGCACCGATTGTACATACTGATGCCACAAGCCTAAAATGCGGGAAATATTTTCGTATTTTCCTCCCATTGTATTAATAGAAACTCTGGGGATTTCGTATACCCCAATGTTCTTTTGTCTTA
>JBFFMG010000295.1:0-4798 GCA_041554215.1 Labilibaculum sp. | reverse complement strand
TAAATATTTATATCTCTCGGGTCAAATTTGTTTTTATTTCTTAATTATTGAATCAATTTCTCAATCGCAGCTTTCAATTCCTCACCTCTTAAATTTTTTGCAACAATAACTCCGTTTTGATCTACAACAACTGTAGCAGGAATTCCATTAACACCATATAATTTAGCTGCGGAAGAACCCCAACCTTTTAAATCAGATACATGATTCCAAATCAATCCGTCATCCTCAATTGCTTGTAACCATTTCTCTTTTTTATCATCTAAAGATACACCTAAGATTTCAACTCCTTCTGGATGAAGCTCCTCATACATCTTAACTACATTTGGATTCTCTCCTCTACAAGGACCACACCATGATGCCCAAAAATCAATTAGAACAATTTTACCTTTAAAAGAAGACAAGCTAAGTGGTGTTCCTTCTGGGGTATTTAAAGTGAAATCAGGAGCAGGTTGACCAATTGCAACACTTTTCAAAACCTCAATTTTGTCTTTAATTAGAATAGCATAAGATGATTTTTGTGCATTTTCGCCTAACAAAGCATAAACCTCTTCCATTTCTGCTGTTTCAAGAGGAGAAGAAATTCGATAGGCTACAAATGCTGCAGCAACCGTATTACCATTCAATTTCAAAAAATCTTTACTTGCAGAAAACTTATCAGCTTCAGATTTATTAAATTCAGCCTCGATAGAATCCATTGCAACCTGATTCTTTGCTTCCTGTGCTTTTTGATATTCTGGGTACAGAGCTTGTTGTTTCTCTTGATATCCTTTCTGTAATTCACCAAAAGCGGTTAAAACATCTTGATTAGATGAACCTACAACCTTAGCTTCTCTTAAATTTTCAACATTTGCATCAATTGCAATAGCTGTATTTTCAAGAAACACTTGAATTGCACCTCTCTGACCTTCCAACTCAATGTAGTAAAGATCTGGAGATGTTACTGTTCCCTCAAAAGAAAAACCAGTAGCGGTCATTTCTGTCGAGTCAGTTTTTACCAATTTATTATCCTGAAGTTTAGAAAGATAAACTTTTCCTTCAGTCATACCTTCAACTTTCCCGGTCAATTTATATTGATCCGCAGATGTACAAGAGCCTAAAAAAAGGCCAATCGCCGCAATTGCGATAAAAATTTTCTTCATGTGATTAAGTATTTTGATCTGTATTTTTTAATAAGCGATAAATCTACCAAATAAAACAATGAAAAGAAAAGTTTTTCGATGAACTTAATTCCTTACTCTTCACTTTTTAACCTCGTTAAAATAAGCATTCAAGAGTTTGTGTGCAGCTACAAAAGAACTCATTTCATCATTCAATACTTTCTTTTCATAATCTGGAATCTGTCCTTTTATTAAATCCAAATGATAAAACCGATCACGTAATTGTTCATTTATCGTTTCATACATCCAATACTTAGCTTGTTCGCTTCTACGTTGATCAAAATAACCATTTAGCTGTGTGTGCTTACAATATTCCATGATATTATCCCAAATTGTATCAATACCTGTTCTCTCTACAGATGAACAAGTCATTACTTTAGGAATCCAACCAGATGGAGATGCTGGGAACAAATGCAAAGCATTTTCGAACTGAACTCTTGCCAATTGTGCCTTATGAATATTACTTCCATCGGCCTTATTAATACTTATTGCATCAGCCATTTCCATAATTCCTCTTTTAATTCCTTGTAATTCATCACCAGCACCAGCAATTTTAATCAGCAAAAAGAAATCAACCATCGAATGCACTGCAGTTTCAGACTGCCCAACACCAACTGTTTCAATTAAAATTGTATCAAAACCTGCAGCTTCACAAAGAATTAAGCTTTCGCGGGTTTTACGGGCAACTCCACCTAAGGATCCTGCCGAAGGTGAAGGACGAATGTAAGCTTTAGGATCAACCGCTAATTCCTCCATTCGGGTTTTATCACCTAAGATACTCCCCTTACTTCTTTCACTACTTGGATCGATTGCCAGCACTGCTAATTTATTTCCCTTACCCGTTATATGCTTTCCAAAAGCTTCAATAAAAGTACTTTTACCCGCGCCAGGAACTCCTGTAATTCCAATTCTAACTGATTTTCCGGAATATGGCAAGCATCTTTCTATAATCTCCTGTGCTACAGATTGATGCTCATGCTTTGAGCTTTCAACAAGAGTTATGGCCTGACTTAACATCCCTATATTCCCATCTAAAATTCCCTGCACATAATCCTCAATAGAATATTTTTTTCGCTTATTCATTTTAAGCCTATCCGCAATTTTTGGATTGATTGATGGAGGTTTACTTATTCCTTTATTTACTTTCAGCGCCTTATAATCAGGAGCATTTTCGATATGATCTCTATTATTTTTATCTGACATGACAAGAAATTTCTAATGTTACTGTATGCGAAGTTATAAATTTAGCAGGTAACGACTTAGCAAACACAGTTAAAAGTGCATATGTTTATGAGCAACAAAAAAGGCTTCTCCATTAGGAAAAGCCTTTCGTATACCAATTTAAGTAATATTCTTAATTAGTTTTAGGCATCACTACATTGCCCGAAACACGAAGTTTTACTTCTGAATCAACTGGATCATTAGTTATAACAGTAATCATTTTATTCTGACGACCTCTTTTCCCTCTAGAATTGAATACCACTTTAATTTCCGATACTTCACCAGCTTTAATAATTTTAGTGCTTGGAGCAATTGCTGTACATCCGCAAGAAGCTTTTGTTTTTCTGATTATTAAATCAGATTTACCCAAGTTCTTCATTGTAAAAGTATATTCAGCATTTTCACCTTGAGTTAATTCACCAAAGTCAAACACATCATTTTCAAATCCAACTTTCGGAGAATTTGCCAATTCCGCTTTTGATAAACTTGAAAAATCCTCAACCAGATTTGCACTAACTGTTAGTCGGTTGCCCGATTTGAATTCTTGATTGATTAAAACATCCAAATAATCAATAACAAATCCCCAATCATTTTTCTTACTTGCATCGTATGTTGCAATAATCTGACCCTTTTGCTTTGGCTGCAATGTTTCAGGCACCATCTTTAAAGCTAAGTGTGAAGGCACTCTTTTAAATCCAATATTTATAGGCTTATCGCTATCATTATAAACATCCATAGAAGCTTCCTTTACATCTGTATTTTTTACTTTAGTAAAAGAAAGGTGATTGTTCTGCAATCGCAATCCATTCATTTCCCTAGGATATAAATCTGCTACGGTTTTAACCCTTGCAATAACATTTCCACTAATTCTTAGAATTGTAATTGCAGGATCTGTATTTGCAGTTATAGTAATCGATTTATTGAATGGTCCCGGACGATTTTTAGGGTCAAAAGTTGCTTTAACATATCCTTTCTGCCCTGGAGCTATAGGTTGCTTACTCCACTCGGGAGAAGTACATCCACACGAGGATCTTACCTCATTAATAATAACCGGTTGATTTCCTGTATTAATAAATTCAAACGAATAAGATGTTAATCCTTGTTCTTCCTTAAATGTTTTAAAATCATACTCCTTTGAATCAAATTTCATTACTGGTTTTGCATCTTGAGCAGTTACAGATAATGTGCTTCCTAAAATAGCAACAACCAACAAATAAAATATTTTTTTACTCATAACAATTAATTATTTTAATTACAGTGATTTTGTTTATTACGACAATCAAATTAAAGAGTTTTAAAAATCCTTCATAAAATTAGTTTAGCAAACAAAATTAAATATTTTTCACGAAAAGAAAACCTAAATATCGTTAAATAGTTGTTAAGCTAAAAAATGTATTCAATTAGAACATATTTTCAGTTTCACATTTTACTATAATGAACCGCAACTAATTACAATTTCTTTTTAAATCAAAACAAAAATCAAACCATTCATAATTTATTAAAAAATAATCACACCTCAAGTTGCTTAACTTACTATCTGTACGTAACTATTTATTAGATTTGTACAAATACGAGAAAAAAAGAAGCCGAATTTAAAATTTCGCCTCCATTACAAATTAGCGAAACAATTAAATCATTCGTATTATTGATTTAATTGTTATTGAATAACCATTTTGCAATACAAAAACTATTAACCACCAATGACCAATCTAAAAAACAAATTACTAACATTTTCGGAACAGATTACTGCTGAAATAAAAGAAATAAGAGCTCATTTACATGCTAAGCCCGAGCTTTCTTTCAAAGAATTTGAAACATCTAAATTCATTCAGAAATATCTGAGCGAATTAGGAATACCCTACAAATCGGGTTTTGCTAAAACTGGAATTGTTGGAAAAATTGAAGGTAAAAATCCGAATAAAAAAGTAATCGCACTTCGTTCGGATATGGATGCCTTGCCAATTAACGAAAATCCCGAAAATAAATACTGCTCTACATATAAAGGGGTAATGCATGCATGCGGTCACGATATGCACATGGCTAGTTTATTAGGAACTGCTAAAATATTATCTGAGTTCAAAAATGAGTGGGAAGGTACTATATTACTAATTTTTCAGCCTGGAGAAGAATTATTACCAGGTGGTGCAAAATTAATGATGGAAGAAGGTGCTCTGCAACCAGAACCAGAGTGGATACTTGGCCAGCATGTACTGCCAGATATGCCCGCAGGTACTGTTGGATTCCGATCTGGCATGTATATGGCCTCGGGCGATGAAATATATCTGACAGTAAAAGGCAAAGGTGGCCACGCGGCTATGCCTCACAAATGCACCGATACAGTTCTAATTGCCTCGCATATTATTGTTGCTTTACAGCAAATTGTAAGCCGACATTGTGATGCAAGAATACCAACTGTACTC
>JBFFMG010000294.1:0-4824 GCA_041554215.1 Labilibaculum sp. | reverse complement strand
TCTTTTTTCATAGCTATAATAAGTGCTTCCTGATAGGACAAATCATTTTTTGATTCATCCACATCCTCAAGATTTCCTGCAATTTTAAGATCCTGAATTTCGCTCAAATTCAATTCTGAATTCACATCTTTCATCTTCTCTAAACGCAGCATTCTGGAAGTTTTCTCCAACGCAAAATCTCGAAAAAGTAATTTCACATTTTCCCTTTCCATTCGATTTGCAATTGCTGAATAAAACTTAATTTCATCCATTTCCTTATCAATTGCATAATCTATAATTTCTTCAAAAGTCCTAAAAATTTTCATTTCAAATTTCATTAAATGATAATATTTTCTGAATCTCAACCCATTTTTTATAGAGACTACTTTACTTACATCGTGGACTTTATAAGTTACAAAATATTAATAATCAACGCAAAATAATTTTTAGGCAAAAAAAAAGAGTCTTGACAAATCAAGACTCTTTCAAAAATATATTAATTTTTATTCTAATTCTCTGTTAGAATATTAGTATCGTATTCCACTTCAAAACGAAGTTTATGTTTTGCTTCTTCCTGCGCAAGCATTAGGAATAACTTTTTTGAAGGCTCATCAATGGCAGCCGAAGCAAGATCGTTATACAATCTAAATGCAATTTTCTCCTTTTTCATTGCAAGAATCAAAGCTTCCTGATAAGTAATGTTTGATTTATCAACATCTACATCCAATAAATAATCGCCAATTTTTAAATCGGCAATCTTAGCTTCTGAAACCTGATACTTTTTACCATTCTTAATTGCCTCCAATTTAGCACGATGACCAAGTTCTTCCAAGGCATATTGCTCAAAAGTATCTTTCATCTCTTGGCGTTTCATTTTACCAGCAAGTTCGGTATAAAAATCAGCCGCCATTTGTTCCTCATTAATGGCAAAATCCAAAATATCTTCAAGTGAATTAAACTCTTTCATTTTTTCTAATTTTTAGTGTTCCACTTTATTTGATATGTATTTTTCCTGCAAATAGATATCCATGTTTTTAGCAGCTTTTCTGCCATCTCCCATTGCTAGAATAACAGTAGCACCTCCTCGAACAATATCTCCTCCGGCAAATACATTAGGAATTGACGATTGCATTTTATCTTTTACAACCTCAATAGTTCCCCATTTCGACACCTCTAACCCTTCAACAGAATTAGGAATCAATGGATTTGGAGAAACTCCTACTGCCACAACAACTACTGTTGCATCGATAGTGTATTCAGAACCTTCTACGGGAACTGGTCTTCTTCTGCCAGATGAATCTGGTTCTCCCAATTCCATTTTCTGAACCTTTATTTGCTTTACACGTCTGTTTTCATCAGCAATATATTCAATAGGGTTCGTTAAAGTAAGAAATTCTATTCCCTCCTGTTTTGCATGATGAACTTCTTCTGCACGAGCTGGCATTTCCTCCTCGGAACGACGATAAACAATAATTGCTCTTTCAGCACCTAAACGTTTTGCAGTACGAACCGAATCCATAGCGGTATTACCTCCACCAACAACTATGACATTTGTACCTCGTAATATTGGTGTATCAGACTCTTCAGAATCAGCACCCATTAAATTTACACGAGTTAAATATTCGTTTGATGACATGATTCCGTTAGAGTTCTCACCTGGAATATTCATAAAATTAGGTAATCCTGCACCACTACCTACATAGAATGCTTTATATCCTTCTTTCTTTAAATCATCTAAACTTGCAGTTTGACCGACAATATAATTGGTGATGAATTTAACACCCATTTTGCGTAAATTCTCAATCTCTACATCAACAACGGCATTAGGCAAACGGAATTCAGGAATACCATATTTCAAAACACCACCAATTTCGTGTAAAGCTTCAAAAACTGTTACATCATAGCCTAATTTCGCCATATCACCAGCAAAAGACAAACCTGATGGTCCTGAACCAATAACGGCTACTTTAACTCCATTTGGCTCAGCCAATTCAGGAACCGAAATCACACCTGATTCTCTTTCGAAATCGGCAGCGAAACGCTCTAAATGGCCAATTGCTACTGATTTCAAATTCAATTTCTCTACATAAAAACATTTCTGTTCACATTGCACTTCTTGTGGACAAACACGACCACAAACAGCAGGCAAAGCACTTGTTTCCTTTAAAACAGATGCTGCTTCCAAAATATCTCCGCGTTCAATATATTTAATAAACTTAGGAATATTTATGCTCACAGGGCATCCTTCCATACAAGTAGGATTAACACAATCCATACAACGCTTGGCTTCAAGCATTGCCTCTTCTTTGGTCAAACCGATATTCACCTCAACACGTTGAGATTTAATACGTTCTTCGGGTGCCATTTCTGTCATTTCAACCCTTTCGATCGCCATGCGATCTTTGGCTTTTGTCTTTTTTTGGAGTTCGACTCTCCACTCTTTTTTACGCTCGTTTTTTATATATTCTTCAGACCTTTCCATTGTCCTGTTTTGTCTTTAGTTGATTAATTCTGAAAATGATCCATTTTGTCATTTTCTTCTTCCTTGTAACCTCCTAATCTCGACATCATTTCGTCAAAATCAATTTTGTGAGCATCAAACTCAGGCCCATCCACGCAAGTAAACTTGGTTTTACCATCAACAGTAACTCTGCATGCACCGCACATTCCTGTTCCGTCAACCATAATACTGTTCAAACTCGCCATAGTAGGAATTTCATATTTCTTGGTTAACAAGGAACAGAATTTCATCATTATAGCCGGTCCAATGGTTATGCACTCATCAACTTTTTCACGTTTAATCACCTCTTCCATACCTTCGGTAACCAAACCTTTTCTTCCGAGTGATCCATCGTCAGTCATCACGATAAGTTCATCAGAATTCTTGCGCATTTCGTCTTCCAGAATTAAAAGATCTTTCGATCGCGCAGCAATAACTGTTATTACACGGTTACCTGCTTTTTTATACCCTTCAACGATTGGAAGTAAAGGAGCTACACCAACACCACCACCGCAACAAAGTACAGTGCCAACATTATGAATTTCTGTTGGTTTTCCTAAGGGGCCAACCAAATCGGTTATATATTCGCCAACCTCAAGATCGCACAATTTAGTAGACGACACGCCCATTTTCTGAACGATAATGGTAATTGTTCCCTTAGCAATATCTGCACCGGCAATGGTTAAAGGAATACGTTCCCCTTTTTCACCTACCCGTACAATTACAAAATTACCTGGTTTGCGAGCCTTAGCAATTAAAGGTGCCTCAACCACAATTTTCACTACTTTTTCTGAAAAATTCTCTTTTTCAACTATCTTGTTCATTACTTTTCTTAAATAAATGAATGAATAAAATGCTAAATAACTACAATACCATAATACAAACGATCTGATTCGCAATCGATTCCATCCTGATACTACAGCACATATTTATAAATCAAAAGTATAAAGAAGTAAGATTCCAGCCTAGCCAAACACATATAAATTAGCCTGCTAAAACACTTTAGATTCAATCTAGATAGATGATATACTCCATACTGATACCAATTTTCGGGAACAAAAAAGGGAGACCCTCAAATTCTCATTCCATCATGCTCTGACTATAGACGAGCTGTAATATGTCAGAGGATGACTAATTATTATCCAAGAAACTGCAAATAAGTAAACCTAATATTTTCTGTTATCTTTGATAAGCATGAAATTAATAAACCGAAGATGATCCAGAACGAAAAAAACGATATTGAAAATCAGATAAAAGAAAAAATAGAACAACTGAAAAAGGATATTGTAATGCTAAAGGATTTAACTCAACCCATTACGCCAGATTGCGCCATTGGAAGAGTTAGTAGAATGGATGCAATTAATAACAAAAGTGTGAACGAGGCAGCTTTGCATAAAAAGGAAATTCAACTTTTTGCATTAAAAGAATCACTTAAAAATATTGATTCGGATGATTTCGGAAAATGCATAAAATGCGGAATTCAAATTCCCATTGGAAGAATCATGATTATGCCCGAAAGCAAGAAATGTGTAAATTGCGCCAGTCGATAAAGTAACTAAATTGACGAACATCAAATCACAAATTTAAAACTTACGATGATACTTTCAATCATATTTGACATTTGGCTACTAAGCAAACTGATAGCCATATTACTTCCGGTAATTGCCATAATTGATATACTCCGCAGAGATTTACTAGGCATCAACAGATTAATCTGGATATTACTTGTTGTTTTTATCCCTTTTGTAGGCTCAATCATCTATTTCTATGATCGATTTACTTACAAAGCTAAATTTTAAATATCTTTGTACTGATAGTAATAAATTACTGATAATTCTTGCATAAACAGCAATTTTAGGTCAGCTGCTAGGATACTAATTACTGACATACTTTATTAAAATGGCAAAAAGTAAAAAAAATATCGTTTACTCAACGAACCCCGATTACAACTACGAATACGATGATGAATCGGTAGAAGAAACCTTAGCTCCGAACAAACAAAAACTAAGAGTTTTACTAGACAAAAAACAAAGAAAAGGTAAGGTGGTAACTTTAATTGAAGGTTTTGTTGGAACGCCCGATGATCTAAAAGAATTGGGTAAGATATTAAAAAGCAAATGTGGTGGCGGAGGTTCTGCTAAAGATGGAGAAATCTTAATTCAAGGCGATCATCGCGATAAAATCATGGATCTTTTAAAAGCCGAAGGATATCAGGTTAAACGAGTTGGAGGATGATTCTTTAGATCTGAGAAATGAGATTTTAGATACAAAATTACTCAAATAATCTAATACAAAAACCGAAACCCATAATGGATTTCGGTTTTATTTTTTCTTTCCTATTAGTC
>JBFFMG010000293.1:0-4833 GCA_041554215.1 Labilibaculum sp. | reverse complement strand
TAAAACTCAAAAGAGTAAGCAAGTTAAAAGCAAAACGATCCTTAAAATGAGACGCAATTCTATTCGTAACTTCAATAAATTTACACTCAACTCATTTCTTTAGTGTACACACGCATTAGCTTTACCCATTCTAAATATAGCCTTACCGTACAATCTTTAGTCTGTATTCTTCATAAATCCTTACTTTTGGTCTTCAGCAAATCAATTATAGAAAAAGAGAATCGACCTATAAAGCTAAATTCGCAAACACTTCATTTATGAGTATCCAAATTGTAGAAGTTCAAAGTCAAAGTCAGCATAAAGCATTTGTTAATCTACCCTTTCGCTTATATAA
Source organism: Labilibaculum sp. (assembly GCA_041554215.1). Lineage (GTDB taxonomy): Bacteria > Bacteroidota > Bacteroidia > Bacteroidales > Marinifilaceae > Labilibaculum. Next base: position 4,499 of record JBFFMG010000293.1, on the reverse strand, counting down.
GGATAATGAGTTTTGGGTTCCTCCGTTTAAAGCTGGAGAACTGGAACTGCTAATGCCCGAAAAAAATCCTGCTTTTGATTTTTGCAAAGCTAAATTCTGGCTGGCTTATGAAAACGGGAAAGCTGTTGGACGAATTGGTGGCATTGTAAACCATTTGTGCATTGAAAAACAAGGTGAAAAAATTGGCAGAATTACCCGTATGGAGTTTGTTGATAACTACGAAGTTTCCGAAAAACTCTTTGAAACCGCAGAAGAATGGCTGAAAGAAGAAGGAATGATTGGAGTGAGCGGACCCCTTGGTTTTTCGAACTTAGATCATGCAGGTTTGTTGATTGAAGGCCATGAATGGCTTCCTTCCATGGCTTCCGATTATCATTTTGCCTACTATGAGAAGCATTTTGAAAGGTTGGCCTATTTGAAGGAAATTGATTGGTTGGAATTTCGTATCAGCTTGCCGGAAGAAACACCTGTGAAAGCAATTCGAGTTGCCAACCTAATCCAGAAAAGATATGGTTTGCAAACCGTTAACTTTACAACAAAAAAAGAACTAGAACCCTATAAAGAAAAAATATTTAAGGTTTTTAATGATGCCTTCTCCGATTTGTTTGGCTCTATTAAACTACCCGAAAAGCTAATCCGCTTTTACATTTCAAAATACTTTCCCATCCTCAATCCTCGATACGTTAAAATCATTCTTGACAAAGAAGATAAATTGGTTGGCTTCATTATTGCTTTGCCTTCCCTATCGAAAGCATTGCAAAAAGCTAAGGGAAAACTGTTGCCTTTCGGATGGTGGCACCTTAAAAAAGCTCTTGAACACCCTACCGAAATGGATTTGATGCTGACTGGTGTAGATCACGATTGCCAAAAGCTTGGCTTTGTATCCATTCTAATGAATGAATTGCTAAAAACATCGAACAACGACGGCCTTCGATTTGCCGAAACAACGGGAATGCTCGAAAACAATCATGTCGCCATTCAACTATGGAAATCATTTGATCATATTCAGCACAAACGAAAACGCTGCTACCGTAAAATGTTTTAAACTAATTTGGTAGCCAACAAATAATTTTGGAAATTCATTGAGACTCCGACTTAAAGTCGGAGTCTCAAGAACAAAATCAATGTTTTACCGGGACAATTACCTTCTAGTTTAGAATGTATTTCTCTACTACTTCGGCAACACCATGGTTGTTATTTGAAGCAACAATAACATCGGCACAGCCTCGAAGCTCTGGTGTTACATTATCAACCCAAACGCCCAAGCCAGCATATTCAACCATGCTTAAATCGTTGCCCGCATTGCCCACAGCAATAATTTCCTCTTGACGGATTCCTAACTTCTCTGCCAAACGAGCAATACTAGCAGCTTTATCAATGCCTTGTGGCATCACCTCTAAAAAGAAGGGTTTCGAAATAGATACACTCTTATTCGGTTTTTCTTGCTTCAATTTCCCTTCAACAGTTTTCAGGTAATCAGGATCTTGTAGAAGAATACATTTTACTGCCGATTCGGTTACTGCTGTCTTAAAGCAATCTACCTTATTAAATTTCATCTGCGTAAGCTGAACCTCTACATCAATATATTGCGAGGTAGTTTCGCTAATGATACTATCTGCAGTATAGGTGATGATATCAACATTATTGGCCAAAGAAAAATCGTGCAAACCATGAATTTGTTCCTTGCTTAAGCTCTGTTCGAAAATTGGGATTTGTTTATTCAGGTCGGTAATTATTGCTCCATTATACGAAATAATATACGATCCGTATTTTTTCAATTCAAGCTCTTCGGCGTATTTTAGCATGGCTGGTGTTGGTCGGCCCGATGCCAAAACAACATAAACTCCTTTCTCCTGCGCCTTCATCAGCATTTCTTTGTTCCGATCTGATATGCTGTGATCGTCGCACAAAAGCGTATCGTCCAAATCGAGGACTAACATTTTATATTTCATCTCTAACTATTTTCATCATCTCTTCATCGCAACGCCTCCACCCCCTCACAAGATGACTTCCTAACTAGAGATATTTTAAAATTAAGCTTGCGAAAATAGAAACAATTATTGAATTCTCACAATGCTCACTATTAATTTAATAGGAAGATTAAACTGATAGCATCAGATTCTAAAAATCCAAAACTAGAAGCTTATTCTTTTACCTAACGATTCGCAGTTTCACAGGCTTTTCAATAATATTCATTAAATTCGGCTCCTATTAGTAATAAAAACAATAACTGATGGATAATTTAGCTGCATTAAACAAGCAATCGACCAAACAAGAAGTTCTAGATGAGCTTGTAAAATTATTTACACCCTATGCGCGCAACCTTTTGGGTTCGGGAGCTGATTTTAGCTACATGAACATGTATGCCGATAATTTTCGTGATCAAATAATAAACCAGACCAGCCTTTCGGAATATGATGTTTATACGATTTTGAATGACGCTTGTGATCTTAGCTGGAGAAATCAGGTGAATCAATAAAAAAAGCAACGCTGTGGACTTCGCTTGCTAATTTAATCATCGTTCGGCAGAGCTTGTTTTACAAAAAAATCGAGATTTTTTGTTTTCACCTCATCCAAGCATTTAATTTTTACATGACGGCGATATTTGCCATTTCCCTCCAAAAGCTTATCTGGATCGTTAAATTGATATCCAATGCTAAACTCAAAAGAAACGTGGTTTTTATAGGCAAACACACCTCCAAAATCCTCTTCTAAAGAAAATAGAATTCCTCCATACATCATGCGCTCAACAGCATTTGGATAATTTTCGAAAACCAATTTACGAGAAGCCTCAATTATCTGATGTTTTACAGGATCGGTATTGCCCAATTTATCGATAAACTCTTGAACTTCTTTATTTTCCGATTCGTTCATTTGTTGCGCGTTTTAAAGTCTCTTTTTCTTCGGATTGAAAATACTAACAACAAGTAGAGAGATACCAAATCCAAAAAGCATTCCAGATAAAAAATCGGTAGTTTCTTCGTCGATAATAACAATCTTACTTTGGAAATAAAAATGATAAATTACTCCTGCTGCAAGGCAGAGAAATGCGATGGTAATTTTGATTTTGTTTGTCATGAATAAATTTATTTAAATACGCTTTGTTTATCTTATAAGCTAAATTATCCTGCTTAGATAGGCATGCATTATTGGCTGATTGATATCATCTTAGAACCATTTCTTTCTTTTAAAATAGATTAATGGAATGATAAAACTCAGAATTAAAATCAGGACAGTTATTGGATATCCGAAAGCCCATTCCAGTTCAGGCATGTAGTTGAAATTCATTCCATATATACCCGCAATTAAAGTAGGTAGCGATATGCATACAGTAATGATAGTAAGAATTTTAAAAATCTGATTTTGTTCCAATTCTATCTTAGAATTTATATTCCCGTTCAAGTCATCCAATCTGTTAAAATTGTATTGTAAATAATCAGCAATTACTCTAAGATCATTTAGCTCTTCACTAATCTTAGTAAATGTATTGTCCTTTTTTTTAAAGCTCTTTTTTAAAAGAAGAAGAATTCGTTGAAACTCAGAAAGTGATTCCCTAATAAGGAGATTATTAAATCTTAATTCTGCAATGTAATCCAGGTCTTTTTCCTTGAATTGTTTCGTTTTAATAATATTTTGGAAAAGGTCTCTGATTTTTTTTGAAATCGACTCAACAATATCTGCATAGTAGTCTGAGATTACCCCAATTTGAAAAAGGAAAAGTTGATGATAGGTCTCAATTTTTGTATTCTCAAAATTATAAATAGATTGTGTTAATTGATTCAAGCTCTCTTCTATATCGGGTGAAAGAAATGTAAATACAATTTCGTTTTTAATCAAAATATAAATGTCTTTTTCCTCAAAAAAATCACTGGAAGAATAGCTTGGAATTGTAAAGTTTAACGACAATTGGTCTGGTGAATCAATATAATGGGAACTTATTTCAATATCCTCTTTTCTACTAAACGACGTTAAATCGAGATCATACTTTTCAGAAATCAGCTCCAAATCTGAATTGAGAAAATCAATAAATCGAATACTAAATATATTGCTTGGTAAATATTCAATTTCATCAATCGATTTATATTTCCTTATCTCATTATTTTTATAATAGATCTCAATCATATTTTCTTATTTATAGTACAGCCAATGGCAGTTTGTATAATAGGCTAAATAATTTACTATCAAGATATACTTTTTTTACAAATTGTTGGATACAGTACTTTACTGTTCTATTTTGGGTATTCCTAATGCTCCTCCAATAAAACTACCAATCATTCTTGAAACATCATATCCATTACTTTTGTCAATTTTAAGAAAAGTCACAAATTTTTCACCGCACCATTTCCTTATTGCTCCTAATGAAATCGACCAACTCTTCTTTATTTCTGCAATAGTCATTCGTGGAATATCTGATTTCATCTTATCAAGAATGTTCTTTGCTATCATTAGATCATTCTTTTTTTCAGGGTCATCTCCTCCTAATACAGAAATTTCATTTG
>JBFFMG010000292.1:0-4848 GCA_041554215.1 Labilibaculum sp. | reverse complement strand
TTTGTAAAGGAAATGAAATTTGAACGTTTAGGTGTTTTCCCATATTCTAATGAGGATGATACTTATGCTGCGATTAATTATACTGATGATATTCCTCAAGAAGTAAAAGAAGCTCGTAAGGATGAGATTATGGAACTTCAGCAAGAGATTTCACGTCAGTCTAATCAAGCGCGAATAGGCGAGAGGATGAGAGTAATTATTGATCGTAAAGATGAAGATTTCTACTTCGGACGTACTGAGTTCGATTCTTATGAAGTCGATCCTGAGGTATTAATTTCTAGTGAAAACTTCAAACTTAAAATAGGTGAGATGTACGATGTTGAGGTTACTGATGTCGAAGATTACGATTTGTTCGCCATTGTAGTAGAATAAAAAGCAAATACTGATAATATTACAATCGATTATTGCAATTGTAAGACAGAAATATAACTCCAATTGGGTTTCTTGTTAGAAACCCGATTGGAGTTTTTTCTTTTCCATCGTTCAGAAGGCTAAGTTTTTTTTAAAATAACAAAAGGGAATGTGAAAGTTGATTGAGGGAGTGTGTTAGTCAATAAAGGGAGTACGTAAAATGATCGTCGGAGTGTGCGAAACGTCCAGGGGAATATAGAAATCCATCGAGGGAATGTGAAAGTAGATCAAGGGAATGCCTAAAACGTCTAAGGGAATGTGTAAATGGAACTTTTTAATCGAATTACAAATCCATATTGTTATGAAATTGCCCCCAAATACAGGCGTTATAAGCGAGTTTGTATTTTAATTCAGAATTGAATTTTTCTCAATTGATATGATTCTAATTGTAGTTGCTCTTATTTAAACAAATAAAATAAACGCTCAATCCGGTATAAGATTGAGCGTTTTCTAAAATTAGCTTATTCTCTAGTTTGACCATCGCCAGATACCAACCATTTGTATGAGCATAACTCTTGTAATCCCATAGGTCCACGTGCATGTAATTTTTGAGTACTAATGCCAATCTCAGCACCTAAACCAAATTGTGCTCCATCTGTAAAAGCAGTTGACGTATTTGAATACACCACAGCTGCATCAACGGCTGTAAAAAACCGCTTGATCCGATCGTTATTCTCACTAATGATTGCTTCGCTGTGTTTTGAACTGTATTGATGAATATGATCCAGAGCAACTTGAAAACTGTCAACCGTTTTGATGGACAGTTTGTGACTTAGAAATTCTGTTCCAAAAGAATTATCATTGGCTAAATGAAGCAGATTGGCTGAGTATTCACCTTTAATTTCTTTATATGCTCTTTTATCAGCATAAATTTGAACATTTTCACTTTCTAATGCCTTTATTAGTTCAGGTAAATCAGCCAATCTGTCCTGGTGTACAATCAAGCAATCGAGAGCATTACAAACACTAACGCGTCGTGTTTTTGCATTGAATACGATTTGTTTCCCTTTTTCAATGTCACCGTCTTTGTCGAAATAGGTATGTACAATACCTGCTCCGGTTTCAATGATAGGAACTTTAGAATTCTTTCTTGCCGAATTAATCAGGTTTTGTGAGCCTCTTGGAATCAATATATCAACATAATCTTCGGCATGCATCAACGCTATAGCTGCCTGCCGGTCAGAAGGCAAAAGCTGAATGATATCTGAATCAAGTCCCGATTGTTCGAGAGAATGTCTTATAATTTGAACAAGACATTCGTTTGATTTTTCAGCATCGGATCCGCCTTTTAAAATGCAGGTATTGCCAGATTTAAGGCATAGTGCAAATACATCGATCGTAACATTTGGTCTTGCTTCATAAATGACACCGACTGTTCCCAATGGCACACTTACTTTTTTTAACTCAAGACCATTGTCCAGCGTTTTCCGATCGAGGACTTTAGCTAAAGGAGAAGCTTGATCAGCTATGTTTTCGATATCAGAAGCCATACTCTCAATTCGATTAGTATCCAACAGAAGACGATCGTAATTGGGATGACTTTGATCCATTTTACTTAAATCTTTCTGATTTTCCGAAATGATAAGATCATTCGATAGCCTTAAATTATTAGCCAACGCAAGAAGTGCTTTGTTAATCTGTATGTTTTCAAGAAAAGCCATTCTTCGGGTTGCTTTCTTTATTTTTTCTAATTGTTTTCCAATATTCATCTTGATATTCTTTAATAATTTTTTGAAATTATTTTGCATCAATATTAAAATGTAAAGCTATATCCTAATACAGGAATAGGTAATCGTAATGCACTAATGGTTTTACTCCAATTTCACCCATATAGGTTGCTCCCTTTAACTTGCCATATTGCGCTTTACCTAAGCCAATTGTTTTACCCCTTGAGTTGATAATTTTAACGATATCACCTTTCTCAAAATCTCCTTGAATATCTACAATCCCAATTGGTAGCAGGCTCCTTGCCTTCTCTGAGAGCAGTGCTTCTTCAGCACCTTGATTAATCATGATTTGTGCTTTTTCGAAACCATCAGAACCGGCTAGCCATTTTTTTACATTAGATGATTTTCGACTAGGAATGAATTGGGTATGTTCGATGGTTTCAGGGCAATTGATCAGATTAGTAATAATGTTATTTTCCGTTCCATTGGCAATATGAACCGGAATGCCAGACTTGGCAATTCTACCAGCAATATTACATTTGGTAAGCATCCCGCCTCTTCCAAAATTTGATTTTTGGGTCGTAATAAACTTTTTCAATTGGTTAATATCTCCATTGATTGTTTGAATAAGAGTGGATGAAGCTCTATTAGGATCGCCATTATAAATACCATTGATATTGCTTAAAATATACAAGCCAGTAACGTTCATCATCGATGCGATTAAGCCTGATAATTCATCGTTATCGGTAAACATTAATGCCGTTACCGAAACAGTATCATTTTCGTTTATAATTGGTAGTACGCTGTTTGATAATAAGGAATTTAAGCAGTTTTTCATATTTAAATAATGCTCTCTTGTACTGAAATCCTGTTTCGCTACTAATACTTGTGCACATTGGATATCATACTTTGAAAGAAATTTGGAGTAGATATTTAACAGCTCTACTTGCCCAACCGATGCCCAAACTTGACGAGCAGAGACTGTATCTGTTTTATCGCTTAATTTTATTTTTCCACGGCCAATTGCAACTGCTCCCGAGGAGACTAAAAGACATTCGTAGCCCTGTTTTCGTAATTCAGAAATCTGATAAACGATATTTTCAATTCTTTCTTTATCAAGTTCGCCATTGTCCTTAGTAAGAACATTGGATCCTATTTTAATGCAAATTCTTTTCATATGTTTGGGGTTTAAGTACCAATAAGGTACATCGATAACTGTTGGCAGTTGCATGTGCCAATTTTAGTAGTACATGCAGAATGCCAAAAAAGGATACAACAGAACTTATCACTAAAAATAGAGCTAAGCTTTATTTTTTAGCGATAGATTGATGCTGTACAATTCTTAAGTTAGTTTTAAACAGGTACTCAAGAATGATTCTTATTTGTGGGATATGTTATCGTACCCAAGGGGAAAGTTGGTGGTAAATGGAGACGTTAGGAGGCAGAATGTATTAATAGTAAATACATTCGATTTTTTCTCAATGCTAAGAATTCTGAAGTCTCTCATAACAGTTTCTTTTGAATCCAAGGCTCTATACTTGAATGATCTGCATCAAATATAGGAATTTTTTTGAGACAGAGTTTTTCTGCTCGAAATATAATATGGCTTTTTAAAATTCGTAATCAATTACTTTTCTATCGACCATCATTTCCCTTACGACTGATGCGGCTTTAAGATGTTCAGGATGGTTTGCATAAGCAGGTAGGCAATCTATATTTTCCAAAACGACATTGACAACAAAATCAAAGGATGCTTCAGATTCCAGTTCATCAAACCCAATTTGCAGGAACTTGATTTCGGGAACTTTCTTATCAAGTCCATCAAAGGCATTTCTTAGTCTATCGTAATACTTTTCCTTTTCTTCTTCAGACTCAAAAGCCTTAAACTTAAACAGGGCTATATGCTTGATCATTGTGGTGTTTTTTATAAATGAGTAATTCTACCGCCTAATATAGGCGTTTTTAAGGAATTATTCTGTCGTGTTATAATTATATACAAGCTGAAATTGTAATAATAGGATTGTATTTTGAGAGATTTAAATTATATAGAACCCCAATCAAATAGGGAAGCGAAATAGATTTGGTGAATAAAAGTTAAATAAGTGAGATTGAAATTGTCTACGCTACTTTCTGGTCAGGAAGAATTAGATAATTATTATATTTGTTATTCTTTTGAGAATTGACTCTCATGATTTATTCTCAATATTCATCCAAAAAGAAAAAAAATATGACTAAGAATATAAACCCTTTGTTGTGTAAGTTTAGCACAGTACATCATACCGCACCATTTAGTGAAATAAAAATGGAGCACTATATGCCAGCTTTTCTTGAGGGTATCAAAATTGCCAAGGAGGAAGTTGACCAAATTGCCAATAATACAGAAGCTGCTAGTTTCGAGAATACGATTGAGGCTATGGACTTTGTTGGTGAACTCTTGGATCAGGTATCATCTGTGTTTTTCAATTTGAATCATGCGGATACCAGTGACGAGATGCAAGCTTTGGCTCGAGAAGTTTCGCCTTTATTAAGCGAATTTTCTAATGATATTGTGATGAACGAGCCACTTTTTACAAGAGTGAAGGCGGTTTATAACAATAAGGAAGCTCTAGGTTTGAATGCAGAGCAAAGCATGCTTTTGGATAAACGTTATAAATCATTTGTTCGATCGGGGGCTAATTTGGTCGGGGAGAAGAAAGCCAGGATTCGTGAAATATCGAAAGAACTTTCACAGCTAACTCTTCAGTTTGGTGAGAACGTATTGGCCGCAACC
>JBFFMG010000291.1:0-4869 GCA_041554215.1 Labilibaculum sp. | reverse complement strand
TCCAAAGGCTGTCTTCCAAATGTTTCCCAATTTGCAGTCTTTCTTCGGTACTTAAATGCAGCCAATAGGCCGATTGTAGGTAAGATAACATGCGTTCCAAAATCAATGGATTATTCTCCTTTGCCAATTGCTTTTCGGCAGCAAGTACAAATTCCTTTCCCTTTATTTCTCCTTCACAAAGATTCTCATACAGGTTGATCCATGCAACTCCACGCACCAAATCGTCTTCAATTTTATGAATGTTTGTTAGAAGGAATTGCTTGCTTTTACTGTCTAGTTTGAAAAATCCATAGGCATTCCCGTTTCCATTTGGGATCATATAGTCAGGTGTTTTTTTGCCTGTAGCTTCCGAAATCACAAGCTGTGGCTGATCAAATTTTACAGATAACACTTCACTTGTTTCTGCATAACCAAAAAGGATGTTCATATCCTGATTCCAGTCACCCGGATTGCCTTTGGCATCAGTTTGTGTGATTGTAAATTCCGTAATCTTATCGTTATCGGTGCTTGTTTCCGTTGAAATAGTTGGTCTTCCTGCCTTGTCTACCCAAACCTTACTCCATTGTTCTAAATTGCTCGGAGTACTAGCGTCGAGTATGGCAATAAGGTCTTCCCATGTCGCATTGCTGTAAGCATAGGTTTTTAAATAGGTCTGTAAGCCTTCCTGCAATGCTTTTTCACCCGTAATCCGTTCTAGCATATCCATTACAATGGGCGATTTGTGGTAAATAATGCTTCCGTAAACCGATCCGGCATCTTTTAAGTTTGGCAATATCTGATTAATTGGATTGGCTCCACTAGTGCGATCCACAGAATATGAGCTCGGGAAATGCGCCATCTGAAATTTCAGTTTGTGGTTCATATCCGGAAAGCTTGGGTTCGTAATTTTATCAGCAAGAAAATTGGCGAATACCTCTTTCAGCCAAACCTGATCGAACCATTTCATAGTCACTAAATCGCCAAACCACATGTGAGCGGTTTCGTGTGCAATTAAGTTGGCGCGGTACAAGCTGTTTTTGTTGGTTGCATTTTTATCCAAAAACAATTTTGAATCATTGTATAATGTCGCTCCTGTATGCTCCATTCCGCCGTATTGAAAGGATGGAATCACTACAATATCGTATTTGGTAAAAGGGTAAGGGATATCGGTATATTCCTCCAGCCAGTCCAGCGATTGAAATAGAAGTCTAAATATTTCATCAGTATTGTCAGCCAGTTTTTCGGGATCGGTTTCGCGATGATACATGGTATGTTCACGCCCCTTGTGTTCTCTTGTTATTGTTTCGAATTTCCCGGCTACAAAAGAAAATAGGTAGGTGGGAAGCGGTTGGGTAGTGAGAAAGCTGTAATGGTTTTGTTCACCATCCTCTTTTTTAGAATCCAGTTTGCCGTTGGCCATTGCTTTCCAATGTTTAGGCACAGTTAAATTCAATTGAAAGGCAGCCTTTAAATCTGGCTGGTCGAAGCATGGGAAAGCTGTTCTGGCTCTGTCCGGCACAAACAAAGTGTATAAAAATTCATCGTTACGATTCAAGGAGCTGTTTCCGGTCGTAAATTCAATATCAATTTCGTTTTTCCCTTCTTTCAATTCCTCTTTCGGGATAATCAAATGCTCTAATTCAAAGCGGTAGTTCGAGATTTTTCCATTACAAACCACTTTATGGATTAAGTTGGCGTTTTCACGAAAATCAATTTGAAGATCCTGATCTGTTGATTGCAAATCAAAACTGATTTTATTTGTTCCTGGAATTAGTTTTTCACGTGCCTCAGGAATTTCAAACTTCAGCTGATATTTTAGATTGGAGATATTTGCTTTTCGGTATTCGGCCATTGTTTTGGCTACACCGGCTTCAATGTTTATCTGTTTTGTATTTGGGTTACAAGAGGCAATTAACAATGATATTAGAACGAGAAGTGTTTGTGTTATTTTCACGTTTTTGGGTTTAAGTTAGATATGTTGGTAAAGATAAAAGTTTAATGGATAAGGAGGTAAATGTTGGACGAAAAAAGCCCGCGCAAACAGAGTTGTTTTCACGGGCTAATATATCGTGGTTCTATTTTAATCTATTTTTCTCTAAAATTACTGCTGTCGAAAATTTTATTGGCATTGGCTGCGATAAAACTTGAGAATAGCTGTCCGTTTTCATCCGGATAACGAATGGCAAATTCATAGAAACATGCAGGTATTTCGTGAACACCTTCTAAAAATTCTACTTTAATAATTTCGGAAAGGGTGGAAGACTGCTGTAAAAGTTTCTCAGGAGTTCCTTTTATTTCACCTCCGGAAGTATTCATTTCAAAACCACTGTCTTTAATGAATTGATTCACTTTTTCGATGCTATTGTATTTTTGAAGTGAGTTGATACTAACCGTAAAGTGATTCACTCTAAATCCGTGAACGTAAAGCCAGGCTGCATATTCCGATTCATTCCTAAGAGATTGGTAATCTGCATAAGAGGGTTTACCCCATACACTTCCTTTGTGAATTAAATCTGGGTCGGCGTAGTAGGCATTGCCCACCGAATTGAGTCTTCTTTTTACGATCTTTTGAAACTCTTCCGAGAATTCAGAAAGGATTAATTCGGATATAAATACCCGGGGAGCATTCTCCTCACCTGGATGCTCTAAATGAACTGCATTTAAATGCTTCTCCTCAAATACATATTCTCCTTTAAATTCGTATCCTGCTTTAATAAATTTCTTAGCCAATACCTGAATATTCATTCTTTTATCATCGAAAGTTCGAAAAGCGACATGGTCATTTATTACCTGCTCTCCTTCTTTAGTGAATAAATCATGTATCGCCTGGGCTGAAGGATTTTGTTTGGTGTATTCCTTCCATAGCTTTTGAAATATTTCTTGTTGCATAATCGATGTTTTAGTTAGTGTACAGTAATTTATGAATTTTAATTGACTGATTTTATGCTTTGGAATAAATATCTTTCAAACATTTGCTCATTTTTTGATAAGTTCGTTCGATGTCATCATCCAAACCAATTGAAATTCGTACCAAACCATCAGTTAAACCCATTTCCATTCTTTCTTCTTCCGGTATCTCCGATGAAGTGCTTCCTCCGGGCGAACTAAAAAGGGTTTTGTATGAACCCAGACTAACTGCTAAATACCCAATGTTGGCTTTTTGCATGGCTTCCATAAATTGGTTGGCGGTATCTTTCTCTTTCAAATCAATTACAAAGAGTCCACCAAAGCCATAGTTCTTGTGAGCCATTTTATTCATTAACTGATATTGAGGATGAGTTTCGAGTCCTGGATATATGATTCTGTATCCATTGGCCTGTAATTTTTGAGAAAGGAATACTGCATTTTGGGAATGTTGCTGCATACGAATATGCAGCGTCTTCATATTTTTCAATATGGCAGAAGATCTGATGCTATCCAAAACAGGTCCAAGAAGCATGGCCGCCCCAGTATTCACATCGTAAAGCGAATTAATAAAATCAGTGCTGGCACAAATTGCTCCCGCAACACAATCACTCATGCCATTTATAAATTTGGTTAAGCTATGAACAACTACATCGGCACCTTCTTTTGCAGGAGTAAAAATTAATGGAGAAAATGTATTGTCAACCACTAAAAGGCAATTGTTTGCTTTTGCGATTTTAGAGAGCTCTTTGATGTTGGTGATCTCCAACATAGGATTGCTCATAGTTTCGCAGTAAATAAGCTTTGTGCGCTTTGTAATCGCATTTTTCACTTGTGTGAGATCAGTGGTGTTCGCAAATTTTGCAGTAATGCCAAATTTGGGTAAAAAGTTCTTCATGAGTGCATAGCTGCCACCATAAATAGTCCGACTGGATACTATCTCATCTCCGGCACTACAAATCTGTAGTAGAGTAGAGCTGATGGCAGCCATTCCCGAGGAGGTAACCAGCGCACTTTCGGTTCCTTCCAAATTGGCTAAACTCTGCGATAGATAATGATTGCTTGGATTCCAGTGTCGTGAGTAAAGATAACAGCCCTCTACTTTACCTTCAAAAACATCTGCCATTGTTTTGGCGTGCAGGAATGTGTAAGTCGATGAATCGGTGATGGATGGATTAACTCCTCCAAATTCTCCAAAATTTTGCAAATCTTGTATTCGATCAGCGGGATTAAATTTTGACATACTAATAAGGTGTTTATGTGTTTGCATTTGTTCTATTAAAAATGCAAATAAAAATCCCGATTAAAAAGAGTTATTAGTCTTTTATTGTTGAGAAATGTCTTTCTAACAATCCGTTAATTGGTGTTTTTCTCCGAAAATAGATGAGATTTGGATTGTATTTAAGAAGGAAGGGATTTAAACAAAAAAAAAAGGGTAATCCGAAACAGCTATAAGCCAAGCTCCCCCTTCGCCTTTAGGAGAAGGGGCTGGGGGATGAGTTGAAAAAGAAAACTAGGATCCATCCACAGTTTGATAATCAAGGATGTTATCGTGTAAGGATAAGGATTTCAGAACTGCGTTTAGAGGTGTAGAGTTTTTTCTATTTCGATTATCAAAAAAATTATGCATGAAATTAAATATCCCACAACTTTTCGAATTGATCCGTACTAATGCTTCTGCGGAATCTTTCAATGCAAAACTGAAAGCATTCAGAGCATCGCTTAGAGGAGTGAGAGATGTTAACTTCTTCCTTTTTAGAGTCGCTAAAATATATGCATAAAAAATTTTACTCCACCTGATATTTGAATTGATCCATCCGATATTCCGTGAATAGTTGTGAAATCAAAAAAGCCTCCGACTCAAAAGAATCGGAGGCTTTCTGCTTATTTTGGCGGTCTGGACGAGACTCGAACTCGCGACCCCATGCGTGACAGGCATGTATTCTAACCAACTGAACTACCAAACCAAAATTTGATGATTTATTT
>JBFFMG010000290.1:0-4902 GCA_041554215.1 Labilibaculum sp. | reverse complement strand
TGTTCAAGTTCTGTAAATGATTATTTCGCAAAATTCTCTGAAAGTTGGGACCATTATTCTGAACCCATTCAACAACTTAAAATTTGGTTAGATCCGTTAAGTTTAGGAGTCGTGACTCTTGATGGTGTTGATCCTTATAAAGGATTAAGGGCAGCTTTTGATGTTTCTCAAGATAGTATTTGTTATACTTCTCAAGTAATGTTTACTGATATCTCATTAGGAGATCCAGATGAATTTTATTGGAGTTTTGGTGAGGGAGCTGTGCCTGAGTTTTCATCCATAAATGTTCCACCTATTGTGAGTTATACGAGTCCTGGTTTGAAACAAGTTAAATTAATAGTCAGAAAAGACGGAGTTGCCGACAGTGTTACGCGATCTGTTTTAGCTATGGATATGCCAGTTGCTGGTTTTAATTACACCGTAGATTTAAATGAAATTCAACTGATTAATACTTCGATTGAAGGGGTGACCTATGATTGGACATTTGGCGATGGATCAGTGTCAGATGAAGAAAATCCGATACATGATTACAATAGAAATGGAAAATATACCATTCAACTTACTGCAGAAAATCTTTGTGGAGTACATACAACATCAAAAGAAATAACGACTTTTTACGAGGATTTATTAAAGATATATCCGAATCCTTCAGACGGCGCTTTTACGGTTGATTTGAGCCAAATTACTTATTTGCGAAGCACTTGGATTGTTTACGACCTAAAAGGAGCGCAAATTCGCTCAGGAGTTGTTTCTAACTATGAAAGCATGATTAACTTTAATCTGAATGGATTATCCTCAGGTGTTTATATTTTGAAATTGAATATAGATGGAGTGGATTTGAAAAGAAAGCTTTTACTAACTGATTGAGAAATAATCTCATTCGATTAATTTTAGGGTAACCGAATGAGACCTTACAATTTTATTTTTCAATTTTCTGGAAGGAAGTAACAATTCCTTTGATTAATGCAGATGAAAATCCTTGGTGCTCCATTTCATTTAATCCTACAATAGTACAACCTTTTGGTGTAGTTACTTTATCAATTTCCGATTCGGGATGATCATTATTAATTTGAAGCATTTCGGCAGCACCTTTCACAGTTTGAGATACGATTTGTTTGGCCGTGTTGGCGTCAAATCCAATTTGGATTCCACCCTGAATCATTGCACGAATAAATCGGAATACAAAAGCAATACCACATGCGCCTAAAATGGTGGCTGCTTCCATTAATTCTTCATTAATAATCAGACTTTCTCCAACACAATCAAAAACTAGTTTCACATTTTGTGTTTCTTCTTTTGAGGCATTTTTGCTACATATACAGGTAACCGATTCCGATATGTTGGCAGCAATATTAGGCATTGCTCTAAATACCGGAATTTTATGATCCAGCATTTCTGAAATTTCTTCGGTAGTTAATCCTGTTGCAAGAGAAACTAGCACATGCTGTCCTTCGATTAGTTCGCCTTTTATCTCCTTAATGATTTTACCAACATTGTATGGTTTAACAGCAATTAAAATGATGTTCGAATTTCTAACAGCATCGCAATTGTCCGATGTAATAGTAGCTCCATCTATTGCTAAATCAGCTATTAAATCAATGTTTCTTCTTGTAGCAGTAACATTACTTGAGTTAAAATTATCATTATTCAATAATCCTTTTGCTATTGATCGACCTAAATTACCACAACCAATAACACTAATTTTCTGATTTTTCATATTTATTCAAATTTGACTAATAGCTCGACTACAACATCAATTAATTAAAACCATGTAAAGTCAGGCTTGATAATATTATTTAAGAAGAAATAAGGAGGTGTGATTGATTTTTCTTAGTCGATAAAAGTACTATTTTTTTTTGAATCAACAGATAAATTAAACTTGTAGTGAATTTTGTTAAAAATATAAAAACACACATAAGAGCATGTGAATGAGAGTTAAAGGTGCTTTTTTGTAAGTTTCGAAAGTAATGTTTACAAATTTATTTTGTTCTTTTATAGTAATGTATTCTGAATTATAAAATATTTATATACTTTAGTAAACCGATTTAGTAAACCGATTTAGTAAAGAGAAAACAATTGAAAAAAAAATCAATTAAAGATATCGCCCAAGATTTAGGAGTTTCAAAAACGACTGTCTCATTTGTTTTAAACAAAAAAGGAGATGAGAAGAATATCAGTAAAAAAACTCAAAAAATAATATTGGATTACATCAAGGAAGTAAACTATCAGCCAAATCAAATTGCGAAGAGTTTAAAAAATGGCACAACCAATACCATTGGTTATTTGGTTCCTGATATTTCGAATCCATTCTATGCAAAAATTGGACGGTTAATTGAAGATTTATTATGGGAAATGGGTTACCATTTAATAATTGGCAGCACCGATGAGCAAAAGAAGAAAGAGGAGTTATTACTTGATATGTTTGCAAATCGTCAGGTTGATGGATTAATAATTGCCTCATGTTTTATAAATAGTAATGCCTTAAAATCTCTTTCAAAGCAAAATTTTCCAATCGTCTTTTTCGATCGGGAAGACCCAAATGTCATGGCAAATTACATTCTGGTTGATAATAAAAACCCAATGAAGGAAGCCATTCAGAAAACGATAGATAAAGGCGCGAAAAAAATAGGCTTGTTATCCATTACTCCAGATGTTTATTCTTTAAAACTGAGGATAGATGGATACAAACAGGCATTATTGGATAATGGGTTAGAGCAAGATAAAAATTTGCTTCGGATTGTAGATAATATAAAGATTAAAGAAAGTGCTCAGAGAGAATTGAAATATTTGATTGAAGCTGGTGTTGATGTGGTTGCTTTTACGAATAACCAGATTACAGCTACAGCAATTTGGCTAATGAACATGCTTTATCCTGAAAAGCTAAACGAAATCACTTTTGTGAGTTTTGATAACCTTGATATTTTTGATTATTCGATGCCTAAGGTAATTTCGATTGCACAACCTATCGATAGTATTGCTCAACAATCTGTCGACATATTGGAGGAAGTAATTAGAACCAAACAGAGTAAAAACACTAGAATAGAATTGAAACCTAAATTAATAGAACGTTAAAGAGTAATAAATTAGATAATTAACCTATAAAAACTAGAATTATATTTTATAATTATGAAAGAGAAAGCTTCAATTGGTAAAATCCTTCCGGTAATGTTTGGATTTTTTGTCATGGGTTTTGTTGATGTGGTTGGAATAGCCACGAACTACGTAAAGCATGATTTTGCATTAAGTGATACGGTTGCCAATCTTCTACCAGCAATGGTATTTCTATGGTTCTTGGTATTTTCAGTACCTACAGGCCTGTTAATGAATAAGATTGGACGAAAAAAGACTGTATTGCTAAGTATGTTTATCACCTTTTTAGCGATGTTGGTTCCATTGATTTCGTACAATTTCACTATTGTTTTGCTTGCTTTTGCCTTGTTAGGAATTGGTAATACGATTATTCAAGTTGCATTAAATCCATTGTTGACTAACGTTGTTGCAGGAGACAAGCTTGCAAGTAGTTTAACTTTAGGTCAGTTTGTAAAAGCCATTGCAGCGTTTTTAGGACCAATCATTGCAAGTTTTGCAGCAGTAAGTTTGGGTAATTGGAAGTTGATTTTTCCTCTTTATGCGGGTATTACAATTATTTCGACTATTTGGTTATGGACTACTTCGATTGATAAGGAGGTTCAAGAAGATAAAAATGTATCAATCATAAGTTGCTTTGGTTTACTTAAGGATCGTTACATCCTAGCATTTTTTATTGGAATTTTATTAGTTGTTGGAATTGATGTAGGCTTAAATGTAACAATCCCAAAATATTTAATGGAACGTTGCAGTATATCTCTTGAACAAGCAGGTCTTGGTATCAGTTTGTATTTTGTTGCTCGTACGGTTGGGACATTTTTAGGAGCTTTAATTTTAGCAAAATTTGCACCAGGAAAAATATTTAAGTACAGTGTTTCTTTAGGTATTTTAGGTTTTATTGGAATGTTGTTCGTAAGTAATTTAGTTTTATTATCCATTTTTATATTTATTGTTGGATTTGCTTGTGCAAATTTATTCTCAATTATTTTTTCCTACGCCTTAAAGCGTCAACCTGAACGTGCGAATGAAGTTTCTGGCTTGATGATTATGGGAGTTTCAGGTGGTGCTATTGCATTGTTTTTAGGAATGGTTTCGGATGCAGTCGGAACACAAGTTGGAGGTATAGTTGTTTTACTTGTATGTCTGCTTTACTTCTTTTATTTGGGAAGGTTGTTTACAAAAACAGATGCTAATTAAATTGATGAATTTTAACAATAGAATAAAATGAATATTTGGAACGATAAGAGAGTTGTTTTAACTCTTGATGCAGGAGGAACGAATTTTGTTTTTTCAGCAATGAAAAGTGGAGAGGAAATTGTTGAACCAATTCGAAAGCCATCAAATGCAGATCAGCTTGATCTTTGTTTGAAGACAATTACTGATGGTTTTCAGGAAGTTCTAAATTTACTTTCGGAGAAGCCCGTTGCGATTAGTTTTGCTTTTCCTGGTCCTGCTGATTATAAAAATGGAATTATTGGCGATTTACCAAATCTTCCTGCGTTTAGAGGAGGAATTGCATTAGGACCAATGCTCGAAGAGAAATTCTCAATACCGGTTTATATAAATAATGATGGTGATTTATTTGCTTACGGTGAAGCTTTGGGTGGTGTATTGCCAGCGATCAATAAACGTTTAGAAGATGAAAATAGTCCGAAACGTTATCGCAATTTAATTGGTGTTACTCTTGGTACCGGATTTGGTGGCGGATTGGTGCACAATGATGAATTATTTATTGGTGATAATTCGATTGCCACAGAGGTTTGGTTAACAAGTTCACGTGTTTTTCCTGATCGGTTTGCCGAAGAAGGAGTAAGT
>JBFFMG010000289.1:0-4906 GCA_041554215.1 Labilibaculum sp. | reverse complement strand
ATGTAATTGATTTTGGTTTATCTCAAAAAACAATCAAACCTGAAGATCACGCAGTAGATTTAAGATTAATTAAAGAAATTCTCAATAGTGCTCATGCAGGTATAATGAAAGAAGCATGGAAAAATTTTCTGATTGGATACAAAAATGTAGTTGGTACTTCACGTTATTTGAAAATTATAAGATTAGTCTCTGAAATTGAAAGTAGAGGAAGATATGCCACAGTCGTTTGATCTTTTCTTTGCATCTTCAAATCGTCATAAATTCAAAGAAGCAAAAAATATCTTAAATGAGTTTGGAATTAATCTTGGTTTCTTCAAATGTAATTTAGAAGAGATTCAGTCTCACTCCCTAAAAGAAATTGCAAAACATAAAAACCCAAGAGATATTTATGCTGAATTCCTTATGGGAAAAGGAATTTACACCAAAGACGAAATATCAACAATTAACGCCGATTACAACAAGCTTTTGGATAAAGATTTCGAACTATCGAAAACATTTAAAAAAGTAATTATTCAACCTTTCTTAAACGATTACTATAAAGATATTCGGTACTCCGAAAAGGAAGATTTTGAATCTTCTCCGAAAACAGGAGTTGCTAAAAAAACTTTGCTTGAGCTTGCCGAGAAGATTACCAGTTTACCTGAAGATCTAACTTTTTTCAAGAAAATTGGAAAATTAATGTCCGATCGCAAAAGCATGATTGAGAATAATGAATTGGATTGGGCAATGGGAGAATTATTAGCCTACTCAAGCCTATTGGAAGAAGGAAACAGTGTTCGCGTAAGTGGACAAGATTCGGAAAGAGGAACCTTCTCACATCGACATGCGGCTTTGGTTATTGATAATTCGGACGAAAAATATTTCCCGCTTAAAAATATCAGCGATAAGCAAGCAGCTTTCCACATATACAACTCATCTTTAAGTGAGTATGGTGTACTTGGATTTGAGTATGGATATGCTTTGGCTCATCCATCTGGTTTAACCATTTGGGAAGCACAGTTTGGCGATTTCCATAATGTTGCACAAGCGGTTATTGACCAATACATTAGTGCTGCCGAAGATAAATGGGGTATTAAAAATGGTTTGGTGATGTATTTGCCACATGGATATGAAGGACAAGGAGCAGAACACTCCAGCGCAAGAATGGAGCGTTTCCTTACCCTTTGTGCCAACAACAACATGCAGATTACCAATCCAACCACACCAGCCAATCTATTTCACCTGCTTCGCCGACAAGTGAAGCGTGATATACGAGTTCCTTTGATCTGCTTTACACCAAAAAGCTTGCTTCGTCATGCAAAATGTGTTTCGAAAATTGATGAAATGGTCAATGGGCAGTTCCTTGAAGTTATCGACGACGATAACGTAATTGCCGAGGAGGTTAGAAGAGTTATTTTTTGTACGGGTAAAATTTACTACGATTTACTCACCCGAAAAGAAGAATTATTTGCACAGGACATTGCTTTAATTCGAGTGGAACAGTTGTATCCGTTCCCCAAGAAACAGATTGATCAGATACTGGAAAGATATCCAAATGCACTTCTTCATTTGTGGGTTCAGGAAGAACCTGAAAACATGGGCGCTTGGCAATTTATCAATTACAACTTTAAACACAAAAATGTTAAATTAGTTCCTGTAGCTCGTCAGGCTAGTGGCAGTCCGGCGACCGGATTGACTAAGATTCATTTGGCAGGGCAAAACGAAATAATCAACAAAGTATTCCGCAAGTGCAATTGCGATCGAAAGTTAAAATATTGCGGATTGCAATGTGTGGAAGGCAGCTCTCATGCAGACATCCTCGTTCAGCACGAATACTTCGAAGAGAAGAAAAGTAAGTTAATCATGTAAATAATAGATGTGAGAGTTGAGATAAGAGCCCCAAAAACTTTTTCGGGATGAGATAAAAAACTCATTTGCTCATTTACTAAATTCACAAAATCAAAAATAATGGTCGAAATTAAAATACCTAGTCCCGGAGAATCTATTTCCGAAGTAGAAATAGCCAACTGGTTTGTAGCAGATGGTGACATTGTTGAAAAGGATCAGGAAATTGCAGAAATTGAATCGGATAAGGCAACCTTAACTCTTATTGCTGATGAAGGCGGTAAAATTCAGATTATGGCCGAAGCTGGTGACACTGTTGCTGTGGGATCGGTTGCTTGTAAAATAGACACGAGTTTTGCTGGAGAATCAACAACATCATCGGCTCCAAAAGAAGCTAAAAAAGAAGCTCCTGCTGAAAAGGCTACCCCTGTTGTTGTTGCAGAATCAAAAGCAATAAGTTCTGAAAACTACAAGGATGTAAAGATTTCTCCTGTTGCAAAAAAATTGATGGAAGAAAATCACCTTTCGGTTGATGATGTTATTGCAGGTTTGCAGCGATTGTCAAAAAAAGACATTCAGGCTGTGGTTGACAATTCGGGCAGTAAAGCAGTACTTCCAGCGCAAACTAAAAGCTTTTCGCGAGAAGCCAAACGTACAAAAATGAGCAACCTTCGAAAAAAATTGGCGGCTCGTTTGGTTTCTGTAAAGAACGAAACTGCCATGCTTACTACTTTTAATGAGGTTGACATGAGTGCGGTAATGGCATTGCGCAGCAAGTATCAAAAGAAATTTATAGAAACTCACGATATTAAGCTGGGCTTTATGTCCTTTTTTACCAAGGCTGCTTCGGAAGCTTTAAAGCTTCACCCGGCAGTAAATTCGATGATGGATGGTGAGGAAATAGTAACTCCTGACTATGCAGATATTGCTATTGCAGTGCAAACACCAAAAGGATTGATGGTTCCGGTAATTCGTAACACCGAATCATTAGGATTGGCCGAAATAGAAAAGGAATTGATGAACTTGGCCAATAAGGCACGTACCGGTAAAATTAGTCTGGACGAAATGACTGGCGGCACTTTTACCATTACCAATGGTGGTGTGTTTGGCTCCTTGCTGAGTACTCCAATTATCAACCCACCACAATCGGGTATTTTGGGTATGCACAATATTGTTGAGCGACCAGTTGCTGTAAACGGTAAGGTAGAAATTCGCCCAATGATGTATATCGCCCTATCCTACGACCATCGAGTAATTGATGGAAAAGATTCGGTTGGATTTTTAGTGAAGCTAAAAGAAATGATTGAAAACCCGCAAAAGATGCTGTTCGGAGGCAAAGATCCGGATAGTTTGTTGTTGGGAATATAAAATACAATATACCTTACTGCAGGGATACGCCATGGCGTGTCCCTTTTTTTTGAAAGATTTTATACATGCCCCTAAATTTACAGCTTGCTTATAATCGATACATCACTTAATCGATTTGAACACCTATCTTTTCTCTATCTTCTTGGCCGACTTGTTTTTCCTGCGATTCAATTCTTTGTTATAATCAGCAATTATCCTGTTAATAAACTCACACAAGTCTGTAGCTTGTTCATTTCCCAGCACATGATATGCTTCAATTTTCATAACAATATCTCTATATAAACCCACCAATTCAACTCTTGCATCAACCAATTTGGTTTTAGGTAATTCAGCTTGCGCTGATAATCGTTCCAAAAAAAGCGCTTCAAAATTGCTGTTCAAATCAGCTAAATGCTTTCCCCACTCAGTCAGCGATAGTGTTTCTATTGCCTTAATAAATTCATGCTTATCTTGCCACGAAGATGTAAGCAGAGAAAATTTACTTGTTTTCACTTGAGTATTTTGGTAAACAATTCTTTTCCCCATCGATTCAATACTTTCCTGAATAATTTTAGCCGCCTTTCTTACATTCTGGTCATAATGATGCGTACATCCCCTCACACATTGACCAAAACCCGTAAACGAAGAGCACCTTTTTTTATCCGCATCATTTAATTTGAGCGTGTAAGAGCCTATTGAATTTGTACCATAAATAGCTCCAAATTGTTCCAACCCTTCGACTAATTGTATCAATTCGATTTGAAAATCAAGTCCCTTAGCACGTCTTTGTACAGCATGTTGAATATCTTTCAGAAATTTATTGAATTCAGCATTGTGCAGGTGCGATAAATGAATGGATGAAATCATAGGGCTTTATATTATACATTAGTTGATATCATTTGGGTAGCATTTATTGGCTAATACTCCAAATAGATTAAAATCAAAAATAGTTCTCGCTTTCAGAATGAAAGCGAACCTATATTTTAATTAATTGACTGAGTCCAACCAATCGGGAATTCAATTTCAAAATAGCTTAAAACATTTTCATCTCACTAATTTAGGAAATATTTTATTTATTATCATCGCACTAATATTTTATATTCACATTAAGTATTATTTAGTAACGCATATTGCTTTCATTTTAAATATTCTATTTATTTAATATTTCATCTTGCGGTTATTATAAATATTTTATTCTATTTTTAAGCAAAGCATGAAACATCTTAGCCAATCTGAAAATACATTTCCCGATTAGGGGATTGATTGACCGAATTTGATGATAACAATTTGGCATATGGGAATGCTCAAAACCAACACAATTTGAAGAGTTCACTTCTGGGGTGGTTCAATAAATACACCCTCTAAGCTGCTACGTATCTTAGAAATGCGAAACAACTGCTGATGGTTATTACTTTATGATTTGAGGCTCTCAATAAAAAGTGCTTACTGTTAGTCATAGCTATTATTGCGAGGACGAAGGCTATCCGGGGAGTTTGAAGTGGTTTGAAATTACGAGGATAATAGATATATGATTGAGGGTCTCACTGTTTTGTTCCCGATTATTCGGGATCAATAGATTATACAATAATTAGTCATACCCTGACATTTACAGCTTGTTTATAGTCAGAGCATGACGGTTCTGAAATGTGCAGGAGCGAAAATCTCAGGCTGAAGGCCTGACACATCTGAGCTTGGGGCATCGCCCCAAGAAATTGGTACCAAAACGAACATCGGT
>JBFFMG010000288.1:0-4915 GCA_041554215.1 Labilibaculum sp. | reverse complement strand
CTTCAAGTATTCATGTACTTTTAACATATCCAAGGTAGGAATGCCTTCGGTAATACAAACAACCAAAGCCACACCTGCTTCTGCAGCTTCCATTATTGCATCGGCTGCAAATGGTGGTGGAACAAAAATTACAGATGCATTGGCACCAGTTTTTGCAACAGCACCTCTCATGGTGTTGTGAATTGGAATTTTATCCATAAACAACTGACCGCCTTTACCAGGAGTAACTCCAGCTACAATATTTGTTCCATATTCTATCATTTGTTGGGTATGAAAAGCCCCTTCGGAACCAGTAATTCCTTGAACCACCAGCTTTGTATTTTTATCTACTAATACACTCATTATACTTTAATTGTTTTAAGTGTGGCTACTACTTTTTCAGCCGCATCTTTCAATTCTGTAGCTGCAATAATATTCATTCCTGATTCTTCCAAAAGTTTTTTGCCTTCTTCAGCGTTGGTTCCCTGTAAGCGAACTACAATTGGTACTTTAGTCTCTATATTTTTAATCGCTTCAATAACTCCTTTAGCTACTCGGTCGCAACGTACAATACCACCAAATATATTAATTAGCACTGCTTTTACGCTACCGTCCGAAAGAATAATGCGAAAGCCTTTCTCAACAGTCTCAGCAGAAGCCCCTCCTCCAACATCAAGGAAATTAGCTGGTTCACCACCTTGTAGTTTAATGATATCCATGGTTCCCATTGCCAGTCCGGCGCCGTTTACCATGCAACCAATGTTTCCATCCAATTTAATGTAATTTAAACCCGAACGGCCTGCCTCAATTTCCAAAGGCTCTTCTTCGTCTAAATCGCGCAAAGCAGTAATATCCTTATGGCGATATAATGCATTGTCGTCGAAATTGGCTTTGGCATCCAGAGCAATTACAGCACCTTCTTTGGTTACAACCAATGGGTTGATTTCAAAAATTGAAGCATCAGTTCCTATATATGCTTGGTAAAGAGCCAGCAGGAATTTTACTCCATTCTTAAAAGCATCTCCAGTTAAATTTAAAGCAAATGCCATTTGTCTGGCCTGAAATGCTTGCAAACCAACCGCAGTATCAACTGCAACCTTTAGTATTTTTTCAGGAGTTTCTTCTGCAACCTTTTCAATTTCCATTCCACCTTCGGTGGATACCATAAAGGTAACTTTCGAGGTCGCACGATCCATTACGATTCCAGCATACAACTCGCGATCAATATTTGAGGCCGCTTCAATTAAAATCTTTTTTACCAAATTTCCTTCTGGACCAGTTTGGTGTGTTATTAGGGTCATCCCTAAAATATCGTTTGCGTAACGAGTAACATCTTGAGCTGTTGGTGCAAACTTAACACCTCCGCCTTTTCCTCTTCCACCTGCGTGGATTTGGGCTTTTACAACTACGGGCAGACCAATTTCTGCTGCTGCTTTTTCAGCTTCCTGAACCGAAAAAGCAATTTTGCTTTCGGGAACGGGTACACCAAATGACCGTAAAATTTCCTTTGCTTGATATTCGTGAATCTTCATTCTTATTAATTTTTTGTTAGGCTTGGAAAAGACATGCTATTCGTTTGTGTTTATTGTTTTGATTGATTTTGAACAAGTATGCAAGTCGAGACTAATTAAATTTAAATGGTTAATTTTTTTGACGAACCTAAATATATAAATATCTGCATGAAATAAAAAGGACATTTGCTCTAAATTTAAAAGAGTTTTGAATCTTTTTATTTTCTGAAAATTTGCTGAGTAACAGAAAAACATGTAAAAACTTCCATTTATCGAATAAAATAAAGATTCCCCCGATAAAATGAGTGATGAAACTATCAGAATTAGTAATTTCAAACTCGAAGGAAATAATCCATAGTGAATGGATATTTATCGAAAGTGGCCAATAATGATAAATACTTTATTATGCTGATTATTTGTTTTATTTTTAAACGGTAATTAAAAAATCATAAAGAAAAATGAGAACATATTATAATAAGGTAAAAGATTACTTGTTGAATTTAGAGTTCAATATTGTAAAAGAAGATTTAGCAGAGGAAATATTTGTAGTTGAGAATCCCGAAGGAGGAATTGCAAATCTGATTATTGATTGTGAAGATCCAATTTTGGTTATTGAAGGCGTTTTGTTTGAGTTGACAAATGAGAATCCTGAAATTTATAAGGCTTTGCTTAAAAAGAACAGAGAAATTATTCATGGTGCATTTGTGTTGGATCAATCAGGGAAAAAAGTTCTTTTTAGAGATACTCTTCAATTGGAGAATTTAGATCAGAATGAACTAGAAGCAACACTTAATTCATTAGAAATGTTGTTGAGTGAGTACTCCGAAGAGATCATTAGCTATTCAAAATTGTAACAAAATAAAATTAATATACAAATGGGAATTTTTAGTAGATTATTCAACGTGGGCAAAGCAGAAGCTCATGCCGCTATAGATAAATTAGAAGATCCAATTAAGATGACCGAGCAGGGAATTCGTGATCTTAAGAACGATTTGGATAAAAGTTTACAGGCTTTGGCTGAAGTGAAAGCTATGGCAATTCGCAGTAAGCGAGAATTGAATGAGCAAGAATCGGTAGCTAAAAACTACGAGCAAAAGGCAATTTTATTATTGCAGAAAGCCGAAAGAGGAGAATTGGAAACTGCTGAAGCTGAGCGATTGGCAACAGAAGCTTTGGCACGCAAGGAGGAGGCCATTTCAAATGTAGCTAGATCGAAGGAAGAAGTTGCTAAATTTGATTCCAGCATTAGTCAGTTAGATACTAATGTAAAGAAGTTAAAATCGACAATTACTCGATACGAGAATGAGTTGAAAACTTTAAAAGCTCGTTCCAGAGTTAGTGAGGCTACACAAAAAATTAACAAACAACTTTCCGGTATCGATAGTTCGGGAACAGTGGGAATGTTGGAGAAAATGAAAGATAAAGTGGCTCAACAAGAAGCTATGGCCGAAGCCTATGGCGATATTGCTTTTGAAAACCGAAGCTTAGATGAGGAAATTGACGCTACTTTAAACGAAAGCAACGTGAAGGCATCAAATGCATTGGAAGAGTTGAAAGCGAAAATGAAAAATAAATAATAGCTGTTTTTACAAATTTGAACGAAATTAAAAATGGGATTTACCGATTTTTTTAAACGGAAACAGCCGAAGTATGACAGCACCAATATCCGGGTTACCGACCTGGATGTTGGTTTTGTTTTTGAATACGATCTGGATAGTTGGGAAGTACAAGCAAGTTATGAGTACGATTGGGGAGATAATTATTTCTCTAAAGAATACAAGATTAACAATGGAAGTAAAACTCTTTTTCTTTCGATTGAGGAGGATGATGAAATAAGTCTTTCTGTTTGCGATAAAATTAAAGTTAGAGATTTGGGAGAGAATGTTCTTGCCGATTTATTATCGAATCAAAAACCGCCAAGCACGATTTTATATCAGGATAAAAAATACGTTCTTGAACAAGAATCACCTGGCTATTTTAATGATACTGCTCGAGGTGAAGATTGGGTAGAATTTATTTCATGGGATTTTGTAGACGAATCGGGAAAATATATTGTTACTATTGAGCAATGGGACGAAAAAGAATTCGAAGCCTCGGCCGGTAAAGCAATTAAAGAATTTGAAATTTCTAATATTTTACCAAAATAAATTAGCAGTAAGAGTTATAAGTGAAAGTCAAAAACTCATCATTTATAACTCTTAATTCATAATTATAAATTACATTTTATGAACACAGTAACGAAAGTAATCATTGCGATTATTGTTGTGTTTTTTATTGCAAAAACCTGTGGACGATCCGGATCTTCCTCTTCTTCCTCAGTTGCAAAAACATGGCAAAAATCTCCCGTTGATGAGTTGATCAAAGAAATGAATAATGAACAGAACTTCTCCATTATTTTATTGGATATGGATGCTGATGAAAGTTCTGATGATTATCGTCATCAATATCAGGTGATTATACAGCGTCCTGATACAGTGTTATCACAAAAATCTGATTGGAAAAATGTAAACGCGACCTTCTTCTCTCAGAATTTGAATAATATGGGGATGGAAATTGCATCTAAAAAGGATGGAATTGTAACTAAACAGGCTGTACCTGCAGGATACAATCACTATGTTGGAAATGAAAAATACGGGCAATGGGAAAATCGAGGAGGATCTTCGTTTTGGGCTTTTTACGGTCAATATGCATTCATGTCTTCTATGTTTAATATGATGTCGTATCGACGTTCTTATTGGGATGATTACCGTGGTGGCGGATATTATGGCAGTTCGAGAGGATACTATGGGCCAAGTGGGAGTAGTCCGGTTTATGGAACCAAGTCTTATACTTCTTCCGGTTCGGGAAGCAGCAGCAAGTGGGGAAGCAAACCTTCAACTTTTAAAGATAAAGTTCGAAGCCGGGTAAATCGCTCAGCAAGTTCGAGCAACACAAGATCTTCAACTAAAACAACAAGAAGTTCATCAAGATACCGTACCAGTTCAACTCGCTCGCGTAGTGGCGGATTTGGAAAATAATTTTTGGCGTAACGAGTATTAGTACATAGTCTTTAGGCAAAATGCGATATTTCTATTTACTAACTACTAATTACCAACGTACTAAAACAAATACTTATGATATCATTATCAGAAATTTCGTTTATTGTTTATGATGCTGTGGTTTATATCGCGGTAGCATTTGCCATTTTTCTAATAGGGAAATTTGTTTATCAATTACTTCACCCATCTTTTAAAGTAAAAGAGGAGTTGGTTAAGAAAGATAACTTTGCCTTCGCCATTTCTCATGTTGGTTACTATATCGGCTTATTGTTTTCAATAGGAAGTGCAATTGTGGGGCCATCGAATGGATTATTAACTGATGTGATTGAAATATCCGTTTACGGTTTGTTGGCCATTGTACTTTTGAACATCTCTATATTTTTATCT
>JBFFMG010000287.1:0-4925 GCA_041554215.1 Labilibaculum sp. | reverse complement strand
CCCTGTAAGCAGTTTTTTTGCTTCCGCCGGCAAAACTGAAGTTGTGGATTTGAGTAAAACCAGGATCATTTAAGAAAGCCCCGATTAAATCAGTATCAGTCAAAGGATATCTTAAACCATCCTTTTCTGCATATCCTTCAGGATAGTTGCCAGGATTAGATCTGTGGTCTTCCAAAAAGTCAATCCAGGTTGGCACATCCGGACCAGTCCAAAATGCGTCTAGTCCCCAGTCGTCAAGAGCATGCACAAAATCGTAAGTAGATGCTTTTTTCAAAACATCTTCGGCTTGTCTCCAACTAAAGGTGTTTGAATAATCGAACTTGATGGGTTGGTCTTTTCCTCCTTTTTTTGTAGTAATAAGAATCACACCAAAAGCCGCACGTGCACCATAAATTGATGAAGCTGCAGCATCCTTAAGAACGGTTACCGATTCAATATCTTGCGGATTTACATCCGACATTGAAACTGGCACATTGTCCATTAATACTAAGGGGCCGCCACCGTTAATAGAGGTTGTTCCCCTAATATTTAGACTAATGCCTTCGCTACCGGGCTGCCCGGAATTTGTAACTACCTGTAGACCAGGAATAGATCCCTGTAATGCTACAGCGGCATTTGTAATTGGCCTGTTTCCCAATACTTTGTCCATTTGTACCGATGCAGCTGCACCAGTAATGTTGGCTTTTTTCTGTGTACCATAGCCAATTACGACTACTTCATCAAGGTCTTGCGTGTCTTCACTCAAAATAACATCGATGGTAGTTCTTCCGGAAATAGCAATTTCTTGAGTTACGAATCCAATAAATGAGTAGGATATTGTAGCATCAGAACTACTTACCGTAATCTCATAACTCCCATCCGTTTTTGTAACTGTACCATTTGTGGTACCCACTTCAATTATAGTTACACCTGGTAACCCTAATTGATCACTACTAGTTACTTGTCCTTTAACCGTTACGCTTTGCGCATACGAGAGCAAACCACAAAATGTGAAAGCAAGTAACAATAACAGAGACTTCTTCATATTTATTTAGTTATTAAAATGATTTTGAATTACTTTTTCTTAATCTCTAAAAACTCATTGGTTAAAACTAAGGTAGAATCATTCCACATAAAAGTAATTATCAATCTTTTTGGAGTAAAATACACTACTCATTTGGGTATATATCATTCCTAAAACTGCATAAATCATTCGTTAACATATTTTAACAATGCTCATAATAGCATATCAACAAACTGATTAAGTGGAGTTTAAGAGAGTTTTGAAATTTATTCAAAAGTCATATCTTTACAAAAGGCCAATTTATGATTTCAATTCATGATTAGAACAATTCGTTTTTCAATATTTTTTGTGGCAATTTGGTTTCTTTTCACTTCAGAAAGGATCAAATTTACACATATAACAATTAAAGATGGATTGAGCCAATCTAGCGTAAAATCTATAATTCAGGATAGCCAAGGATACATGTGGTTTGGTAGTGCTGATGGCCTAAATAAGTACGATGGTTATGGTTTCGAACAATTACGCCACAATCCTGAAAATTTAAGTTCTATATCGGGGAATGATATTTCGTGTATTTATGAAAATCCTTACGATAGTGCTCTTTGGATTGGTACTCGAAATGCGGGACTTAACCTTTACAATCGCGAAAGAGATAATTTTAAAGTTTTTACCATTGCCTCAAAAAAAGCAAATAATCTACCTTCAAA
Source organism: Labilibaculum sp. (assembly GCA_041554215.1). Taxonomy (GTDB): domain Bacteria; phylum Bacteroidota; class Bacteroidia; order Bacteroidales; family Marinifilaceae; genus Labilibaculum. The sequence continues at coordinate 3,215 of JBFFMG010000287.1, read as the reverse complement.
TTCTATTAATGATATTCTGGCAACACCCAGAACCCTTTGGATTGCGACCCATGGAGGCCTCTGTTATTATAATCCTTCAGATTCGGGTTTTGTAAGCCCTGCTTTTATAAAAAACGATAGTTTTCAAACTATAAATTGTCTGGAAGCGGATAACGAAGGAAATCTATGGTTGGGAACGCCTTTTGGATTATACATATGGAGGTATGCGAATAAACTAAACCAAGATCTTCCCGAAAAAATTCAACTACCTGAAATTGATACAGAAGTAAATATTTCGGCATTAAAATTCGATTTGAAGGGAAATCTTTGGATTGGCACCAGGAACAATGGACTATTAAGGGTGCATCCTAAAATTTACAATGCCAATCATTTTAAATCAGGCAAGTTCGAAAAATCGCTTAGCGCCGGGGTTATTTACGATATTTTAGAACGAAAAAACGGAGAGATCTGGATTGGCACGGCGACAGGACTTTGCAAATACATACCCCAAAGTCAAAACTTTGAGGTTTATCGCCACCAAAACTCCGACCCTGAATCGTTAAATAATAATGTGATTTACGAATTGGCCGAAGACAAATCAGGAATTCTTTGGGTAGGCACTTACCTGGGTGGAATCAACAAAGCAGATCCGCTTCAGTCAAGATTTCCAAAATATGATAATTTTTCGAGACTTAACAACGGCGGACGGAAAAACAGAGACATTCGTTCTATTACTACAGATAACTCAAAAGTAGTATGGCTGGGTACTTCGAATGGATTAATCGAATTTGCTCCAGCAGGAACTAATACTGAAATGTCGGAGGAAAAAACCAGATTTCACCTGACAGGAAATAATATTGTGTGTGTTTTCGCTTATGAGAATAGCTTGCTCGTATCCTCCAATGCCGGTATTTTAAAAAGAACCGGAGATGATGATTTCATTTCGTTGACTGAAGAGATTCGGTCTCAAACCGGGTATGCTATATCCGGATTTTACGCTTCCATAATTGATGATTACAAGCAGATTTGGCTTTGTACCACACAAGGACTATTAAAATACAATCCATCAAACACTCAATTTGAACTTTATAGGCCAGCACATGAAAATAGTCAGCAATCAGATTTTTCATTTCTTACTGTAAATGAAGATAATACTGGCAAATTATGGCTTGGAACCATCAATGGAAAGCTATTTACCTTCGATAAATTCTCGAATAAATTTTCTGAAATAATTACACATAAAACAAGTACACATAAAATTTATTTTTCGAAGATCTTTTCAGTTTGTACTCAAATTCCAAATGAAATTTGGATTGGCACTAATTTAGGTTTGTATCAATACCTCCCGGAAACTAATGAACTGAATCGTTTTTTAACCGATGATGGATTAGCCAACAATGTTGTATACGGTGTAATTGCTGAAAACAACGATAACATTTGGTGTACCACAAATTTGGGATTATCACGATTAAATACAAAAACATCTACATTTAAGAATTACACTTACCAGGAAGGATTGCAAAGCAACGAGTTTAACCAGGGAGCCTATTATATTGATCCGGATGGTAAAATTTATATCGGAGGGATAGAGGGACTTAACATCTTCGATCCTAAAGAAATAATCACCAATAGCTATATCCCAAATGTAATAATAAGCAATATGGAGATTCAATACCAAAAGGTTAGTCCATTAACGCATCCGAAGGTATTGGAGAAACAGATAAGTGAAGCAGAGCAACTACAACTAAACTATAAGCAAAATACATTTAGTTTTGAGTTTACAGCTCTTAGCTATAGTCTACCCCAAAGAAATCAATACCAATATGCACTTACAAAATATGAAGAAGAAGACCAATGGATACATTCAGGTAACAGACGAATAGCTACATACACGAATATTCCTCCGGGTAGATATACCTTTAGTGTAAAGGGCTCGAACTCTGATGGAATCTTTAATGAAACTCCTACAGTCATTCAAATCAAGATTAATCCACCATTCTGGAAAAGCTGGTGGTTTACATTAATACTAGCCCTTTCTTTTATCGGAAGCATTTACTTGCTTGTTTATATGCGGATAAGAAGAATAAACCGGCAAAAGCGAATATTAAAAAAGTTGGAAAAAGAGAAAACAAAAACACTGCTGAATCAAACCAAAAAAATTGAATTACAAAATGAAGAACTGAGGGCTATAAATGTTAGGATTCTGAATAAAACAGAAAATATTAAGAGCAATAACAAATTATTAAATGAACAACATATACAAATTACGGCACAGCGCGACAAACTCTTAAAGCTTGCGGAAAAAGTTGAAAGTTCAAACCAGTCAAAATTTCGTTTTTTCACCAGTGTTTCACATGAACTGCGAACACCTCTTACACTGCTAATTGGCCCTCTTAAAGATTTGGTGACAAACTTTGACCAAACAAATAAAAAGGATGTATTGCGTAAATTGAAAAATATATACAGTAATTCTTCTAAACTTTTACTAATTGTAAATCAATTGTTAGATTTCAGAAAAATAGAAACTGACAACTTCAAACTACAAATTAGCCACTTTGAGTTAGTAACTTTTATCCAAAAATGTGCCTTCTATTTTAAGGATATGGCCACCGCAAAAAAAATCGATTTCCATTTTGAATCGGAGACAAATAATTTAAAGATTTGGGCAGACCAGGACATGTTAGAGAAAACCATTTTCAACTTATTATCAAATGCTTTTGAGGCAACCCCGCATGAAGGAACTATTTGCATTAAAGTAGCCTCCAGGCAGGAAAAGGATAAGAACTTTGCTGTTATTACGGTGAAAGATACTGGAGTTGGGATTGAGGAAAACGAAATACCATTATTATTTGAACGCTTTCATAAAAAAAGTAAATCTAACGATCCACAGGTCTCAGGCAGTGGACTTGGTTTGGCTTTGGTGAAAAATTATGTCGATTTACACAATGGATTAATTTCAGTTAATAGCACAGTTGAGGTAGGCACTGAGTTTATCATTAACATTCCAACTGAAAGGAATAATTTTGGGAATGACGTGGAACTTCTTGAATCAAGACAAGCAAACAACGAATTATTGGTTGCAAGTATTGGAGATTTTATCCCACCTCCAGCAGAAGAAGGCAATTCTAAAAATTCTGGCGACAAATCGACCTTGCTTTTGATCGAAAACAATCTCAATCTGAAAATCTACCTGAAAGAAATTCTATCAGCCTATTATACAATACTAAATGCAAATT
>JBFFMG010000286.1:0-4946 GCA_041554215.1 Labilibaculum sp. | reverse complement strand
GATACTTGATACTCGGTCCTTCAGATTATCCGAATTTGCAGAATGCTCTGATGGCCATCGAAAATCGAGTATCATAACGCCATGCGACAAAAGTGCGTTATTGCTTTTAAATTGAACCATACAAATCATAAAGAATAAACCAGACAGAATTGCAAACAAATACAACAAACCCACACCGCTCTGGCCCCTTCTGGCACCAAAGCCAACATTGTCATCCAAAAGTGAAAATAAATATTCGCCGTTTGGACTACAAACCGGAGCTCCTATTTTAGAATCTAGAGAGATCTTGAACGAAGCCGGGATAAAAAAATCTGGTCCAAAATGATTTTTTAAAAATTTATTCTGATATGGATAAATCTTTTTCAGAAGCAGAAATCCATATAACTCAATGGAATCCATCTTTTGTTTCTGCACGTAATAGAATCCATCATCAAGTCGAACGACCAAAGAGTTTTCTTTATCAAGGAATTCCTTCCCCGGTTTTAGAAATGAATTATCACTCCAAAACAGCAAACTATCTTGCTTATAAGCAATTAATACAAATCCGTCTTTTTTCAAATCCTTCTCAAACTCAGAAAAACTGTTGTATTTTTCTAATACACCATCCTGTTTGGCAATTGCAGTCTGAAGTTCACCAAGATCTTTATTTAGTAATTTTTCTTTCTTCTCGAAAACATGCTGAGCATCATTGGCTACTTTTACAAGACGATCATTTTGTCTAAAATAATATTCTGTAGAAATTGCCAACAGAAGAAATACCAGCGCAAGAATCGCTGGAATATATTTGAGAAGTTTATTTTTCAATTTGGGTAGATTTGAAATGTTTTAATGCTGATGCAAAATTCATGCTAAACATCTCACAAATTAACTTAATTAGTTCAAAGTATCAAACATGATGGTAAGGCTCTCCTTTAATAATTGTCATGGCTCGATACAACTGCTCCGTAAAAATCATTCGAATCATTTGGTGTGAAAAAGTCATTTTCGACAACGAAACCTTGCCCTGAGCATTCCGATACACCTCTTCAGAAAAACCATAAGGACCACCTATTACAAACACCAGATTTTTAGTTCCTCCTATCATTTTCTGCTCGATAAAATTGGAAAAAGCTACCGATGAAAATTCTTTTCCACCCTCATCGAGTAATATGAGAGTATCCCCAGATTTCACCTTTTCTAAAATTAAGTCTCCTTCTTTTTGTTTCTGCTGGTTTTCAGAAAGATTCTTAGTGTTTTTAATATCTGGAATTATTTGTATTTCGAAAGGTAGGTAATGAACCAATCTCTTTTGATATTCCTCAATCCCACTTTTCACAAAATCCTTATCTGTCTTCCCAATAACTAAAAGAACTATTTTCATTTATTTTCAATTTTCAATTTAGACTATACTTATTTGTTATTTTCACCTAAGCATGCAGGCCAATCCAGTTATCAATTCCAATACAATATTTTAAAAGAATACCACCAACTCTAATTTTCAACTACTTACAGAAAAAAAACTAGCCCATAATACTGTTCCTACACATCATAACAATCAATTCTTTACTTATAAAGAAAAAGAAATTCAGATTTTTTTTAACTTGCAATGTATTTTTCGCACAGTATTTGTGTAAAGGTATATGATATTAAATTGAAAATTATTCATATGAGATCTATAAAATACATATTTGCAGGAATATTCATGATTTTAGTTTGTTCCTCATCAGCAATTTCTCAAAATCAAGATGATTTACCACGAGAATTACTAACAGCCTTAAAACAAGGCAATAGCACCAACCTGTCAAATTTCTTTGGAGATAGAATTCAGTTAACAATTGACGATAAGGAAGCAATTTATAGCAAATCTCAAGCAAATCAAATCATGGCTAAATTCTTTAAAGAATTTCCTCCAACGGGATTTACAAAAAAACATGCTGGTGGAAAACCTGAAGCCCGCTATGTAATTGGCAGTTTAATTACAACAAAGGGTAGTTTTCGAGTAAATTTCCTTCTGAAAAACGACACTGGAAAATTCATTGTTCATCAACTTCGAATCGAAAAAGATTAAAAAAGAATATCTCAAATACGAGTTATAAATTTGAGATTTTACATCTGAAAATATTCCTTAAAAGGATACCTATAAAAGAGGCTGTTTCATAGTTATGAGACAGCCTTTTTCTTTTTAGACTTTCAACACTTTTACCGATTCCCACAATTCAAATTTTATTTAGAGTATGTCAAAATAAAAAGCAAATACCCCAATCTAAAAGGGGGTGTGTTGAATTGTAATCACACTTTCTAGATGGAGCACCCCTCTTTAAATTAGGTTGTCTGTAAATTTTATCTTATTTTTGACACCGAAGCGTAATATTCGACGGACTGCAATCCATAATCACACCAACCGGATTTTGTACATATTTTTAAATCATTATTGTGATGAAAAACAGTAAAAAGTGGCTTTATGCCTTCTTGCTACTTATTGTAGTGGCGATTGTTGGAGTTTTTGTTCCTAGTGTTGAATTTGGTGTAAGCGACCCAAATATTGTTTCAGGAGATGTAGCATGGATGCTAACCTCAACTGCCTTGGTACTATTAATGACTCCAGGACTTGCATTCTTTTACGGAGGAATGGTTGATCCAAGAAATATCATATCAACTATTTTGCAAAGTTTTGTAGCAATGGGAATCGTTAGTATGATATGGGTTACCGTTGGATTCAGCCTTGCTTTTGGTGATAGTATTGGTCCCGAAGGCTTTGGTCTGGTTGGAAATCCACTCACCTACTTAATGTTCCAAAATGTTGGCGGCTATACTCACCCTGCAATGTCTCCGACTATTCCATTTGCTCTTTTCGCTCTCTTCCAGTTAAAATTTGCGATCATTACACCAGCTTTAATCACTGGGTCTTTTGCAGGAAGGGTAAGGTTTAGATCTTACATGATCTTCATCACTCTTTTCACTCTATTTATTTACGCACCACTTGCACACTGGACCTGGCATCCAAATGGCTTCCTTCGCAACATGGGAGTTTTAGATTTTGCCGGCGGAACAGTAGTTCACATGTCTGCAGGCTTTGCAGCACTTGCCGGAGCCATGTTTCTAGGCAAGCGAACCAAATCAAAATACAACGAAAAACGCGCCAATATTCCATTCGTACTTCTTGGAGCTGGCATGCTTTGGTTTGGGTGGTTTGGATTCAATGCCGGATCGGCACTAGAAGCTTCATCAACAGCAGTATTGGCATTATTAAACACCAATACAGCATCGGCAGCAGCAATGCTAACATGGATTTTCCTTGATGGCGCAAGAGGCCACAAACCTTCCGGATTAGGAGCTGCCATAGGATTGGTTGTTGGACTTGTAGCAATCACACCTGCAGCAGGATTTGTAACTGTGGGAGCCTCTATCACAATTGGAGTAATCGCCTCTATCGTTAGCAATTACGCAATCACCTTACAGGGAAAAACATCTCTCGACGATACCCTTGACGTATTTCCCGCTCACGGAATGGGAGGAATTACTGGGATGATTCTAACTTCAGTATTTGCACATGAAGTAGGATTAATTCACGGAGAATACAAAACATTCTTGATGCATTTAGTTGCATTGGTTATTGTTGGAGTCTACACATTCGGAGGATCTTACATTCTATATTGGATCACCAACAAATTTGTCTCACTACGAGTTTCGGAATACTCAGAAGCAAAAGGCTTAGATATATCTCAACACGACGAATCCTATTCCTTTGCATACAAAGAATAAAAAAAATCATAAAAAAGTCCCGCAACTTTAGTTGCGGGACTAACCCCTATAAAAAACCTGATCTTCTTTTGAATTTAAAAGTGAAAAACTTACCCCTAAATATTTTCACAAAATTTCAATATTACATACAGTGAATGTAATCATTTACAATCTCCATTATCCGATCTACATTTCCCAGAATTCGGTCATTTAACCCATTATCTTCATATAGCTTCAGTTTTTTCACAACTGCATCGATTCTTCCTTTTGGAAAAATGCCATTTTGCTCAAAAATCTCTCTTTGTTCAAGCAAGCAATCTGCACTCTCCCAACAGCAAGTTGGCAACTGCTCTAAACTATCTAATTTCTCTTTATAGTGTGGTGCGAAAATATCAACATCTGCGTACAATTCCTCTGCCACCTGCAAACCATTCTCCATTTCCAAGCCATACTGTCCGGCAACAATCAAACCAGCCATTAACGAATAAATATCAGCGGAACCATCAGGCACCCTAAACTCAAAAGTCTGCTTGCCCGAAAAATCTCTCGCATCACTTGGCTCTAAAGGATTCACACTCCCAATCATATCCGCAGCACCAACCCAACCAAGAGGCACACGAACCAAAACAGAACGATTACGATCTCCCCAACACACATAAGTTGGAGCTTCCTGATGTGGAACCAAACGCAGATAAGAAGTAGGTATTGTATTTCCAAAAGCCGTTAAAGCTCCCGAAAGTTTCATTATACCAGCAATCATTTTTTTTGCAGTATCCCCAAGCTTACCGTTTTCAATACAAATATTTTTGCCATCCTTCTCAACCAACATATGAATATGCAAACCACTACCAGCCTTACCCACAGTTATTTTTGGCGCCCAGCTCACCAGTGCATTTTCGCGTGCAGCCAACATTCTCACAATCCATTTCGCCACAACCAACTGATCAACCGCATCCTCCGCCTCAACCGGCAAAAATTCAATTTCGTGTTGCTCATAACCATCATTGCCTGTAGAAAAATTTCCAACCTCTGAGTGTCCATACTTAATTTTTCCTCCACACTGAGCAATTAACACCATTGCCTCACGTCTTAAATTCTCCCATTTAGTAAACGGCTGAGAACTATGATATCCTTTCTGATCAACATCTGGATACAAAGTATGATTTGGACTTTTAATATAATATTCCAACTCACCCATTGCTTTAAAAGTCAGCCCAGTGGATTTT
>JBFFMG010000285.1:0-4955 GCA_041554215.1 Labilibaculum sp. | reverse complement strand
TTGTTTCACTTATTCTTTCAATTGGAATATCAGCTTGTAATGACGGAGCCAAGACTTCTGAAAAAAAAATAATTACTGAAAAGGTAAAAGCTAAGGTAGAAACTCCAAAACCTGAAGCAAAGGTTGAACCTGTTGCTAAGAAGAAGCTTGAACCTGTAACTGAACAAGTGCCCAACAAATATTTTTTAATTTTAGCTAGTTTTAAAAATGTTGATAATGCAAATCGCTTGCAACAAAAATTAACTAAAGAGGGTTATAACTCTGATGTATTTAAGGCACCAAATGGTTTTAACAGAGTTTCCTACAAGGCTTTTTCAGATCGAAATCTTGCTTTTCAGGAATTAAAATCTGCAAGAGCAACCGAAGAAAATAAAGAAAATTGGCTTTATATTAAACGATGATTTGAAACTTAAAATTGAAATGGTAAAATTTAATTTCTTTTTAATTCTTGTAATTCTACTCTTTTCGGGTTGCGAAGATAAAAAAACTGTGACTCTGCTTGATAAAAATAAAGTTGTTGAGCAGACTGCAAAAAGATTGGTTCCTGAATTAACGCCTGCACCTGAAAAACCTGATCCAAAAATTACAACAGAGCAAATTTCTGAAAATAGAAATTCTCTTGATTATCACATTGTTGCAGCTAGTTATAATAATGTAAATCAAGCTGAAATCTTTAAAGGAAAATTGTTTGAGAAAGGTTATCCAAGTATTGTACTTGAACAAAACGGAAAATACCGGGTAATATTACAATCATTTAATAAGAAAGAGCCTGCAATAAAAGAACTAGTTCGATTGAGAAAGTTAAATAAAACTCCGGATTTGTGGTTATTGCATCAATAAATAGTGAGATACTACATCAGTAACAAGCAAGAACAAATTGTTACTAAACCTACAATAAAACCTGCGTACACCTGAGATGGAGTATGCAGGTTTAATTTTAATCGGGAATATGCGATTAGTCCTGCAAGAATAATTCCAACCATAAAAACCAATTTTAGAGAACTGGAGTAAAGTATTGAAAAAGCAATTACCATTCCAAGAAAACCTCCGATACCAGCCATGTGTAAACTAATCTTCCATTTAAGTGAAATAAGTGTTACTATAAATATGGAGAGAACTGCGGCGAGTTGCATATTTGCAATTATCCTAGTAATTGGAAATTTAAGTAGCATATAATAGCCCAAAAAGTAAAAAAAGATTGTTAAGACTAAGGGAATTAATCTTTCCTTACGTTTTTCCAAACCCATATCAGAAATAATATTCTGATTCTTTAATAGAGGCAAAATACTTAATGGGAGTAAAATGGTAGAAATAGCTACAATCATATAAATTACACGTACCAATTGATGTGGTGTGTAATCAAGATAAGTTCCTGAATGAAATATTACAAAAACAGCAATTAATGGCATTATCATTGGATGCGCCACTCCTGATATTATTCTAGCGAAATTCATAAATTTTAGATTTGAGATGCAAGATAGGAGATCTAAGAAAATCATTTTGTAAAAAACAATTCACACTCTTAAACTACTCATCTATCTGCAAAATAAAAGTGCAAAGATAGTTGTCTTTGCACTCACTACTTATAATTTAACAAAATTTATAATTCTTTTCTTAATCTGGCTACTGGAATATTAAGTTGTTCTCTGTATTTAGCAACCGTTCGCCTTGCAATCATGTACGATTTTTCTTTTAAAATAACCATTAACTTATCATCTGTTAAAGGCTTCTTCTTGTCTTCGTTATCAATACATTCTTGCAATATTTTTTTTATCTCGCGAGTTGATACTTCTTCACCTGTATCGGTTTGCAAGCCTTCTGAAAAGAAATATTTTAATGAAAAAATACCAAAATGAGTTTGAATGTATTTTGAATTTGAAACTCTTGAAATGGTTGAAATATCGAGATTTGTAATCTCAGCAATATCTTTCAGAATCATTGGTCTGAGTTTTCGTTCATCACCTTCCAGAAAATACTCCCTCTGAAATTCAATAATTGCATTCATACTTAACAATAATGTATTCTGTCTTTGTTTGATTGCATCAATGAACCATTTTGCAGAATCGAGCTTTTGCTTCACAAACATAACGGCATCTTTATTCTCTTTCGATTGATTTTTCTTATTGCCGGAAAAATCCTCGAGCATCTCTGTATAAGTTCGACTAATATGCAATTCGGGCACATTGCGTGAATTCAAACTAAGTAGCAAGTCTCCATCCTCCTCTTCCAGAATAAAATCGGGAACAATAGTAGGTGAAGCTTTATCTAAAGGATTATTGAATGTACTACCAGGTTTTGGGTTTAATTTTAAAATCTCATCAACGGCACATTTAAAATCTTCTTCGTTTGCACCAACTCTTTTTTGTATTTTATCGTAATGCTTTTTGGTAAACTCTTCAAAACTTTTTTTCAGAATTAACTTCGCCAGTTTTACATCAGGGTTAAATTTCCCTTTACGTTCAATTTGTAATAACAAACACTCCTGCAAATCGCGAGCACCAACTCCGGCTGGATCAAAATCCTGAATTACTCGTAACAATTCTACTAATTCTTCATACGAAGTATCAACTCCCATAGAGAATGCTAAATCATCCACAATACTTTCAATATCTCTACGTAAGTATCCGTCTTCATCAATATTCCCTATTAAATACTCTGTTAATGCATATTTTTCAGGCGTTAGAATACGTAATCCTAATTGTGATATTAGTAATTCATGAAAAGTAGTTCCGCCCGAAAAGGGGATTTCTTCATGTTTATCGTCTTTAGAATAATTTTGTGTAGAAAGTTTATAGGATGGAATGTCTTCATCATTCATGTAATCTTCCAAGGAGAATTCATCTTGATCTTTATCCTTCTCAGGCGTTTCATCGGAATAATTATCTTCTTGGTAATCATCATCATTATTTCCTTCTTCCAAAACAGGATTCTCTTCCAACTCCTTTTTAATGCGTTCTTCAAGCTGCAAAGTTGGAAGTTCCAACAATTTTATCACCTGAATTTGCTGAGGTGATAATTTCTGTAATAACCTTTGCTGTAAACTTTGCTTTAGCATACTAATTCTGTTCTTTTTTGAATGAAGCAAGGTACATATTCCCTAGTGAACTTACAAGAGGGTAGGCACACAAGTACAATTTTCACGCCATAACGGGTAAGTATCAAAATTTTAAGGATAATAGAGCACGACAAAAGAATCAGAATTGGGTGTAGCTTAGCAGTTTATTTCATAAATAAATCAATGAAAAATCTTTAAAAAAATGAAAAACATCATTAAAATTCAAATTCGAATCCAAATAAGAAATTCCAAACCATAAAAAAAACCGTACTACATATGTAATACGGTTTGTACTATTATTCGGTTTTACCTATTAAAATTCTGCGTTTTTAGGAGTTCTAGGGAAAGGAATTACGTCGCGAATATTACCCATTCCGGTAACAAACAGCATCATTCTTTCAAATCCCAATCCAAAACCACTATGAGTAGCTGTTCCAAATCTTCTTGTATCTAGGTACCAATCCATGTCTTCAGCTGGCACTCCCATTTCCTTCATACGAGTAACTAATTTATCGTAGTCTTCCTCACGTTGCGAACCTCCAATAATCTCACCAATTCCTGGGAATAGAATATCCATAGCTGCTACGGTTTTTCCATCCTCATTTTGTTTCATGTAGAAAGATTTAATTTCCTTCGGATAATCAATCAGGATAACTGGTTTCATGAATTTCTTCTCTACCAAATATCTCTCATGCTCCGACTGCAAATCAGCTCCCCAACCATCAATCAAATATTGAAATTTCTTCTTCTTATTTGGCTGAGAATTCCGAAGAATATCGATTGCTTCGGTATAAGTTAAACGTACAAAGTCGTTCTCTAAAACAAATTTCAATTTCTCGATCAACTCCATTGATTGCTCATCGGCCTTCTTTCCCTTTTCCTCTTCTTTTAATCTCTTGCTTAAGAATTCAAGATCTTCCAAACAATTATCCAAAGCATATTTAATCATATACTTCAAAAACTCTTCAGCCAAATCCATGTTATCGGTGATATCATAGAATGCCATTTCTGGTTCAATCATCCAAAACTCGGCCAAATGACGAGTTGTATTTGAATTTTCGGCACGGAATGTAGGACCAAAAGTATAAATTTCACCCAAGGCCATTGCTCCAAGTTCACCTTCTAACTGACCCGAAACTGTTAGGTTCGTTTCTTTACCGAAGAAATCTTCCTTATAGTTAATGGTTCCATCCTCGTTTAAAGGTGGATTTTTAGGATCTAAAGTACTCACTCTAAACATTTCACCTGCACCTTCAGCATCCGAACCAGTAATAAGTGGCGTATGCATATAAAAGAAACCTTTCTTATTAAAGAATTCATGCACAGCAAAAGCCATGGCGTGGCGAATCCGGAAAACAGCACTAAATGTACTGGTACGAAAACGCAAGTGTGCCTTCTCTCTTAAAAACTCCAAAGAGTGCTTCTTTGGTTGAAGTGGATATTTTTCAGGATCGGCAACACCTAAAACTTCAACTTGTTTAGCAGAAATCTCAACACTTTGTCCGCTTCCTTGTGATGCAATAACTTCTCCAACCACAGAAATAGCAGCTCCTGTAGAAATTTTCTTTAGCAAATCCTCATTAAAATTTGGAACATCAACAACAATCTGAAGATTATTAATAGTAGAACCATCATTTAAAGCGATAAAATTAATTTGCTTATTTCCACGCTTAGTTCTTACCCAACCTTTCACATTTACTTCACTACCCACTTCGTTTGAAGCCAATAGGTCTTTGATTTTAATTCTTTTCTGTTCCATTTTTATTATATACTTAATGAGATAATAACTGTTGTTTGATCATCAGATCAGACAATAAGCTTACAAAAATATAAAAATGGATTCAATTATGGTCTTATAAAATAAATAATCACTTAAAATCGTAATACATACTTACTATTT
>JBFFMG010000284.1:0-4979 GCA_041554215.1 Labilibaculum sp. | reverse complement strand
TGCATGGAAAGTTGCAGAACTTGCTGTGGCTGAGGGAGCAGAGATCGTTTTGACAAACACTCTTGTTTCTATCCGAATGGGTACAATTGATGAATTGGCTAAAAAATGTAATGCTCAAGTAGTTCCTGCTGACGCTACAAGTCCTGAGGATTTGGAAGTGTTGTTTACCAAATCAATGGAGATTTTGGGTGGTAAAATCGATTTCGTTCTTCACTCAATTGGTATGTCGCCAAATGTTCGTAAGGGCAATTCTTACGATGAATTGAATTACGAGTACTTGAAAAAAACATTAGATATTTCTGCTATTTCTTTTCACAAAGTATTGCAAACAGCTAAAAAGTTAGATGCAATGGCCGAGTGGGGATCTGTAGTGGCTTTGTCTTATGCAGCTGCGCAAAGAACTATGTACGAATACAACGATATGGCTGATGCTAAATCGATGTTAGAATCCATAGCAAGAAGTTTTGGTTACATTTACGGACGTGAAAAAAGTGTGCGTATCAATACCATTTCTCAATCGCCAACAATGACAACTGCTGGTAGTGGTGTGAAAGGATTTGATTCGTTAATTGATTTTTCGGAACGAATGTCTCCTCTTGGAAATGCTACCGCTGAAGAATGTGCTAATTATTGTATCACTTTGTTCTCAGATCTAACAAAGAAAGTTACCATGCAGAATTTATTTCATGATGGAGGTTTCTCAAGTATGGGAATGAGCTATAGGGCTATGCGTCAATACAATAAGAGTTTTGATCCTTGCGATTGTAAAGAATAATAAAAAGCTAAATATTATCTTTTGAATCCGGATTGAAAAATCCGGATTTTTTTTTGCAAAATAAGCTGAATTCAGAAAAGCATAGATTTTTAAAATCTACTGATAATATGTACATTTGCCCTTACTTTTCAAAAAATAGAACTGGAATAAAGAAGCAAAACAAAAAATAGTTGATGACTACAAAAGCAACAAATATCCATCCTGTGTTTGATCGGATTTTAGGAAGGGAAGAGAAGGAGGGGTTTTTAAATCAAAATTCTAAGGTTATTTGGATGACTGGTCTTTCCGGATCGGGTAAAACTACAATTGCTATTGGTTTGGAGAAGGAGCTTCAAAAACAAGGGTTTTTAACTCAAATTCTTGATGGAGATAATATCCGTACAGGAATCAATAAAAATTTAGGTTTTTCAGCAGAAGATCGAACTGAAAATATTAGACGAATCGCTGAAGTTTCTAAGTTGTTTTTGAATTGTGGAGTAATCACAATTAATTGTTTTGTGAGTCCTACAATAGATATTAGAGATGTTGCAAAGGAAATAATTGGGGAAGAAGATTTTTTGGAGGTGTATGTGAATGCTTCTTACAAAGTTTGCGAAGAGAGAGATGTAAAAGGCTTGTATAAAAAAGCCAGAAATGGAGAGATTAAAAATTTTACCGGACTTGACGCTCCTTTTGAATCCCCTGAGAATCCTTTTTTGGAAATCAAAACCTCTGAAATGACTCCTGAGGAGTCGGTAAAAAAAGTAGTTAACGCTATTTTACCTCTGTTAAAAAGAAATTAGTGAAGTTGAAAATTAAGTAGACTTTATTTATATGACTGTTTTAACCAATAGTCTGTTAGAAAGCAAATAAAATATTTTCGAATGAAGGAATACAATATTAATCATTTAAGAGAACTGGAAGCTGAATCTATTTTTGTGATTCGTGAAGTTGCTGCTCAATTTGAAAATCCGGTCATGCTATTTTCCGGAGGAAAAGATTCTATTATCATGTTTCATTTGGCTCGCAAGGCTTTTGCGCCTGCAAAAGTGCCTTTTGCCTTAATGCACGTTGATACGGGTCATAACTTTCCTGAAACCATCGAATTTCGCGATAAGTTAATGGAAGAGACAGGAACTCGCATCATTGTTCGTTACGTTCAGGATTCTATCGATCAAGGAAAAGCAATTGAAGAAACAGGTTTTGATGCCAGTAGAAATAAATTGCAAACCGTAACACTTCTTGACGGTTTAGAAGAATTACAGGTGGATTGTGCGATGGGCGGTGGTCGTCGTGATGAAGAGAAAGCACGTGCAAAAGAACGTTTCTTCTCTCATCGAGATGAGTTTGGTCAGTGGGATCCAAAAAATCAGAGACCAGAGCTTTGGAATCTGTTCAATGGTAAAAAACACATGGGTGAGCACTTTAGAGTTTTCCCAATTTCAAACTGGACCGAAATGGATGTGTGGCAATACATCTTCCTTGAAAATATTGCAATACCTAATATTTACTTCTCTCATGAGCGTGAGGTTTTTGTACGCCATGGTAATTTATTATCTGCTTCCGATTTTATTCCAATGCGTGATACCGAAAAAGTGGAAAAAAGAATTGTTCGTTTTAGAACAATTGGAGATGCTACTTGTACCGGTGCTGTAGAGTCTAAAGCCAATAGTCTTGAGGATATCATCGAAGAGGTTGCAGCAACACGAACAACAGAGCGAGGTACTCGTCATGACGACAAACGTTCCGAAGCAGCAATGGAGGATCGTAAAAAAGAAGGGTATTTTTAAGCAAAAAGCTTAAAGCAAAATAATATAAGTGGTTAAATGATTGCCACTCAAAAAAATAGAACTTATAGCTAATGGCATACGTCTACTAGCAAAAAGCTTAAAATAATGTCAGAGAAAACATCAGGATATTTAGATATGGAACTTTTACGATTTACTACTGCAGGTAGTGTTGATGATGGTAAAAGTACTCTTATCGGAAGATTATTATACGATAGCAAAGCCATTTTCGAAGATCAAATGGAAGCTATCGAAATTTCAAGCAAAAAACGTGGAGATACTGAGGTCGATTTAGCTTTACTTACGGATGGTTTGAGAGCTGAACGCGAGCAAGGAATTACTATTGACGTAGCATATAGATATTTTGCGACTCCAAAACGTAAATTTATTATTGCCGATACTCCAGGACACATTCAGTATACCCGAAATATGGTTACTGGTGCCTCTACTGCAAATGCGGCATTAATTTTGGTTGATGCGAGAAATGGTGTAATTGAACAAACACTTCGTCATTCGTACATTGCCAATTTATTGCAAATACCACATATTATTGTGTGTATCAATAAAATGGATTTGGTTGATTATTCCCAAGAGACTTACGATAGAATCAAGGCTGATTACCAAAAGCATATTGTCGATAAATTGGGCATTAAGGATGTTCGTTTTATACCTATATCAGCAAAATTAGGTGATAATGTGGTGGATGCATCAACGAAAATGGACTGGTATTCTGGTACTCCTTTGTTGGATTTATTAGAAAACATTAAAATTGTTGACGATCGTAACCATGGAGATTCAAGATTGCCTGTTCAGTATGTAATACGTCCGCAATCTGATGAATTTCACGATTATCGTGGATATGCAGGTAGAGTTGCAAGTGGTGTTTTCAAACCAGGAGATAAGGTTAAAATACTACCTTCGGGAATTGAAACAACTATCGAGGCGATTGATTCTTTTACTGGAGAGCAAGAGGTTGCATTTACACCACAATCAGTAACCGTAAGGTTAAGTGATAACATCGATATTTCAAGAGGAGATATGATTGTTGATGCGAATAATGTACCAAATGTTAGTCAGGAATTTGAGGCGATGCTTTGCTGGATGAATGAGCGAGCTATGATGCCTCGCGGAAAATATACAATTAAGCACACAACCAACGAAACTCGTTGCATGATTCGAGATGTGAAATTCAAGGTGAATGTTGATACTTTGGATGAAGTGAACGACGATAAGCTGGTTGGACTAAATGATATCGCGTGCGTATCTTTTAAAGCTGCTAAACCATTGTTTTTTGATTCGTATACAAAGAATCGATTAACAGGAAGTTTCATTCTTATTGATGAAGGAACGAACGAAACTGTAGCTGCAGGTATGATCTTATAAAATCCATTATTTGGATTGCAAATGGCTGGAACAATAGTTTCAGCCTTTTTTTGCAATAAAAAGGAGATTGTTTAAAAGCAATCTCCTTTTTAAATTGAGTAGTAGTGTTCTTAAAATTTAAATCCAAAAGTCATTCGAACCTGATGGTTTGTATTGTTTAAACCAACAATGTCGTTACTTCCCGAATATAAAACAAAATCTTCATTGTATTCTTTGTATTGATAGGCCATATCTAAGAAGAAATTGTTCTGTTTAATTCCGAAACCTGCAGAGTAAGTGTCGTAACCTTCATCGATAAAGCTTTTATAGGGATCACCAATTTTAGCGTATCCGCCTCGTAAACTGAAGTTAGGAGTAAGGCGATATTCTGCACCAATTCTCACATTGGAGGTTGAGCGATACGAGTTGGCGATATTTTGATTATCATTCATTAAATTTCCTGCATCACTATCGCTAAATTCTGAATCAGAGTAGTCAATCATTTCATAATCTACACTAACAACGGCTTTCTTTCCAAATAAATAGGCCGCGCTAAGAATTGTTCTGAATGGAGTTTCAAAATCATAATTTGTAACCGATGTAAGGTCAACACC
This sequence comes from Labilibaculum sp., assembly GCA_041554215.1. Classification (GTDB taxonomy): domain Bacteria; phylum Bacteroidota; class Bacteroidia; order Bacteroidales; family Marinifilaceae; genus Labilibaculum. The sequence continues at coordinate 462 of JBFFMG010000284.1, read as the reverse complement.
ATTCCTATCTGCAGAATAATAACTGTGATTGGCTTGTCCGTCTTCAGGAAATGCATCAGGTATATTTGGATCAAAAGTAGAACTTACCGAGGTGTAATAATTTTCTTCAAGATTATAGAATGTAGGAGTGTGAATTGCAGCACCTACTCGTAAGCTGTTAGTGATCTTGTAAATAGCTCCAAGTTTCAGATTAACACCAACTCCTGATGTAGTCATATATTCATTAAAGGTAAATTCATTCAAGGATGTAATGTTATCAACAAGAGAAAATTCAGAGTAAGATGTAGTTGACTTGTGGTATAGATCCTGAATACCAATAGTTCCACCTAAATAAAATTTGTGTCCGTAATTTGCACCAAAAGAGAGTACGTATTCACCAATGTATCCTTTTTCGTCAATTCGTTTTTCCTGATCCATACGATCATCATCAAAAAGAACCGATTGATAGTTTCCTTCATCATT
>JBFFMG010000283.1:0-4981 GCA_041554215.1 Labilibaculum sp. | reverse complement strand
ATTCCCCAGCCTGCCTTTTGTGCGAAAGTCGCAGCAGAAAAGACCAAGCCAGTTGAGCGTCTTCCTGTTTTCCATTCGGAGTAATCAGCAGTATCGGCAAGCATAGTCCAAAGTAAAGGCACTGCAGGAGCATAAGCCATTTTAGCCAAAATATTAAAGGTGTAAATCATTGTCAAATTATTGGCAGCAGGAAGATACAGGCAGATGAAGAAAATTCCGGAAAGTAATGAACTAGCCAAAAATACATTTCGCTTACCGAATTTTTTCGCCAATGGTTTTGAAAATGGAATAGCAACAATAAGAGCCACTGTACCAATCACATTAAACAATTGAACATTTTCTTCTTTGCCTATATAGTATTTAAAATAGTATGCAATGGACAAATTCTGCATTGCAAACATGATGAATGAGATGATTCCAACAAAAAACAGAATTACCCAAGGTCGATTCTTAAATAAATTTTTGAAATCTGCTTTCAAATTTTCCTTTTGCCCTTTAGGAGGTTGTACTCTCTCTTTTGTAGTTTTGAAAGTAATCATGAACAAGATAAAACTGATAATAGAAAAGAGAATTAAAGTATACTGATATCCTTTTGCATTATCACCCTGACCAAAATATAAAGCCAAAGAAAGAGCTGTTCCTGAAACAATAAACTGACCTACAAAAGCAAAAATAAATCGATATGAATTTAGGCCTGCTCTTTCGTAAGAATCGGAAGTCATAACTGCTCCTAGGGACGAATAAGGTAGATTTATTGCCGTAAATACACTCATCAGTAACATATAAGTGACACCAGCATAAATTACCTTGCCTGTTGGTCCTAAATCTGGTGTTGTGAAGGTCAAAACTGCCAATACACTGTATGGTAAAGCCATCCATAAAATATAAGGACGAAATTTCCCCCACCGAGTATTTGTTCTATCAGCAATAATTCCCATAATAGGATCACTTATCATGTCCCAAAAACGAGCAATCAGCATTATGGTTCCTGCTGCTGCCGCAGAGATTCCAAAGGTATCGGTATAGAAAATTAGAATCCAGAAGCCAACCATATCCCAAACAAAATGGGAGGCGGTATCGCCTAAACTGTATCCTACTTTTTCTTTTAATGATAGTTTTGATTCTGTATTATTCATTACTGTTAGTTCTTTAGAATTAATTTGTCAATGATCTTGCTTTGATTAAAGTATGCTATAGTGATAATAATTCCTTAAATAAATCTTTTATCCTCAAGCCGGATAGGCTCTTACTTTTCTCCTTAAATGAGAAAAGTAAGCAAAAGAATCAAGCCTCTCGGAAGCTGTTCGGCTTTTCATTGCATCAAATTAGCACGAATCGCGCCCGATCGGCAATCCTCGCGTAAATTATTACCCCTGCTTTTTTCTTAATTAACATTACTAATTAATCTAACTCATAAATATCATACGTTCTACTCCACTCAATTTCCTGATTTGGCTTTAGGTTTATATCAAAGAATAGTTCTGGACTAATAACATGTTTCCATCCCCAAAGGTTGATTTTGTTGGTTAGAAAACTTCCCGTTTCGCTGATTCCGATTTTGCTTTTTGTATTGATTAACTCCCAGTGTGCGTCGACCATTTTATTACCGGTCAGATTACCATAAAAGAATTGTTCTTCAGGAGTGCCATTAAAGCTGATTTGTTTCTCTCCTAAAACCACTTTTTCTTCGGGATTAAGAATTGCATTGAATAATTCGGGTTTTAGATCAAATGGAAATTTTAGAATGTAATCTCTGCCCATTAATTCTTTGTTAATGGCTAGGAAGTTATGCGTGTATTCGTTAGTAAAAATCGTTTTGTCACCTGTATTGTGGAGTTTATAATGAATCACAAAACTACTTTCCAGCAATTCAATTTCTTTTCGCAATGTATATGCATAGCCATTCACAAGTTGCGACTCGCACTCAACAATTAACTTGTTGATATCCGTAATCACGCTAAATTTGGCGGGTTTCATTTCGTAAGCTTTGCTAAATGCATACGCTTCTCCTTCTTTTTGTAAAGCTCCTATACCAATTTTTGGAAAGTATTCTCCTTCTTTTATTTCATCAAAGCCGATAGGAATTTCAATGCCAAATTCATTGTAGAATCCTTTCCCATAGACATTGTCAACATCCCCTTCTATTTTTTCTTGAGTGCAAACAGGAATTCCTTTAAATTTTACTGAGGTAATTTTACTTGTCCAATCGAATCTCGAAAACTGATAATTTTCTAATGGCAAATCGATGTGAATTTCCAGATTTTTATTTTTTAGGATGTGTGCCATACTTTTCTCTTTTTTATGCTGACCAATAGTTACTAAGGGTAAGATTATTAGTAAAAACGATACTACTTTTTTCATTTTTATGGATATTTGATTGACTATTGAGAAACCAATAAGTTTGTAAATTTTTCTTTCACCACCGAGAAAGCTTTTTTCTTATTTCTATCAATATCTACAATTCCCCAATACTCTTCATTGGGTGAACCATCATATGGAACACCACTACTATTTGGCGCCCAACCTCCCTGATCCTGAGTATCATTATTTCCTGCTTTCCACAATTCATCAACAAATCCGAACAATGTTACCCCTGAACAAATCATTTGATTTTGAAAAGTGACATCCAGTATTTTTTTTGTGGCATCGGCCTGAGCCAACTCATTCACTCCCTGGCCATAAGTATCTCTTGATATTGTCATGTAACTATCGGCTCCAGCTTCCGACAAATACATTGGTTTGGAACTAATGACACTCCATTCTGTAAAAATCTTCTCCGGATTGTCCCATCGATAAACATTCATTCCCCACACATCAATATTCGGACACATCATTAATGCTAAAGAGTCAGGCAATTCGCCATGAGCCGTTGTAACAGGGTGCGAAGGATCTTCCGCATGAATCAATTTGGCTGCAGTATTCATAGCTGTATACCAGTTTTTCATATCGTCTTCGAACCACTCAGGATGATAATTGTACTCATTCCCTAGTTCCCACATCAAGATAGCTTTGTGATTCTTGAACAAATTTACATAGTTAATAAACGAACCAGAAAGGATGTCATTTTGCCCTCCTTGATTGTAACCAATACCAATAATTATTTTTAATCCTGCAGCATGTATCTCATCCAGAACAGCAATATCAGTAATCGGAGTATAAACCCGAAGTGTGTTGATGCCTGCCTCTTGCATTAAAGCTAAATCTTCCGTTAAACGATCAAAATTTCTTTTGTCGCTTCCCTTAGGAACAGGATGATAACAGATTCCCTTAATTGTATAAACTGAATCATACACAAGAATATTTCTTTCCGAAACTGATACTTTATTATTAATTCCCTCTGACTTACATGCCGTAAAAATGAAGAGGATAAGAATGCTTATATAGATTTTCATATATGAGTTTACTGTAAAACAAACTTTATCTACCTAATCTAATTTCGTCGCAAACAAGGATTCTACTCCTATCAAATATTGTAGTTGCGACCATTGCAATTGACTTTCATACTCAGGGCGATGCCCCGGGCTATTATATTTAAGGTTTTCAGACCTATCAATTTTTACTTAATAATAATTGTTTGTAGGGCTTGCGCATTGATCTGTATGTTAACAGAACGATCGCCTAAGGAGATCTTCATGTTTTTTGCTTCCTCTTTCATATTCAAAATCACAAGAGCGATAGATCCATCAGGGTTTTGTGCTGCGGTCATCATTAAATCTTGATCGGATATTTCAAAGCCAATTCGTACTGCTCCCGGACGAATGTATTTGCTAAAATGAGCCATAGTGTGATACAATGGTGTAAAATACACCTCATCCTTTTCAGGATCAACAATTACTGGAGCAAGACACCAATTCTTGGCCCAATTTGGTCCTCCTTGTCTGTCTAGTACCATGTTCCAATCGATCCATCCCTGCACATGATGATTCATACAACCAATAATATCTCTGGCATAGCGGTAAACCGGTACATATTTTGGATGAAGATGTTTTTGTTCCTCAGGAGCCCAATCCCAGCCCCAATCTGTTGCTTCTTTTGTCCAATACCATTTGTCATCCTGCCAGTGTGGTACTTCAGCATCAGCGCATGCCTCAGTCTGAATCAACATCTTAGTTGGAGCCTTTTCGTGTGTGTAATTAAGAACTTCTGGCATGTAATCGTAAGTGCTAGCATACCAATGAATTGCCATTCCATCGAAATACTTGGCTGATTCCTCATCTTTGTACATGATATCTGCCCATTCTCCTAACTCATCTCTGTTTTGGTCATATCCTAAAATCTTAACATCATGTCCGTCTGCTTCTAATTTTGGTCCCATATGCTTACTTACAAACTCTACCATTTCTTCTGGTGTAAAATGCATACTCTCCCAATTATTTCCATTTCCCAATGGCTCATTTTCAACAGTTAATCCCCAAACATCAATACCTTCCTTTTTATAAGCCGTTATGTATTTTGAGAAAAACAGTGCCCAAGTATCGTAATATTCCGGCAGTAGCTTTCCACCTGTCCAAGCATTATTGTCTTTCATCCAAGGGGATGCAGTCCATGGAGAGGAAAGAATCTTAAATCCATCTTCCGAAGTAGCCATGGCTTCTTTAATCATAGGAATAATATCGTCCCGATCTTCGTCGATAGAAAAATGCTTCAGTTCTTTATCTCCTGCCACAGGAGCGTAAGAATAATTACTCACTGAAAAATCGCAAGAATTAATATGGGTGCGTGTTAAAGAATATTTTGCTCCTTCGGATCCGAAATAAGCATCAAGTATTAGTTTTCGATTTTCTTTACCCAATTGATTTAATAAATAAGCCGAAGACTCGGTAAATGCTCCTCCAAAACCAATAATTTCCTGAAATTTATCATCAGGCGACAATTGAATGGCAACCGTATTCTCCACAGTAGGAGAATCGGTTAATTTTTCCAGTTTATTTCCACTTGCAGATGTTTCGTAAACATCTACCAGCAAACTATTTTGCTTTGT
>JBFFMG010000282.1:0-4985 GCA_041554215.1 Labilibaculum sp. | reverse complement strand
TTCCAATTTGCCATAAAATTCCAATTCGTTGAAAAAAAGGAAAAAGAATTTGAATGGTCGTTTCTTCCATGCCTTTTTCAAGTAAGCATCTATTTAATATTGATTCAAAAAGACTCTCATCGAAATTAATTGTTGCCAATATAAGTTTATCAATGCTAGTATCCTCTAGGCTATTGTTTCTTTCTAATTCTAAAACGCTATTTTCCAGATCAACATTTTCCATTTTTGCTAATCGAGAAATCTTAATTCCTGAAGTGTTTAGCATAGAGATATTTAGTAATCTTTTCAAATCATCATCAGAATAAAAGCGAATATTAGTATCCGTTCGTTCCGGGTGAATAATTCCATACCTTCTCTCCCACACCCTTATTGTATGTGCTTTTACACCTGTTATTTGTTCAAGATCTTTTATGGAATATCGACTCATTTTATTTGTATAAAATTAGGAAGCTAGATTAGATTATCAGAAGTAATAATAAATATATATAAAACCTGCAGGAATCCCACAGGTTTTATTAGTTTTTACTATGGCAAGAGAACTTTGTCTATTGCATGTATCACCCCATTTGTTCCTTGAACGTTTGTTGCAATCACATTAGTGTTTCCATTGATAATAACACCTGAACTTGCATCAATATCAAGTTGATTGGTATCATTTAAAGTTGGTACCATTCCCGTTGTTACATCTTCTGCACGAACATTTCCCGATACCACATGATAAAGTAAAATTGGTGTTAATGTTTCTGCACTTAAATCATCTATTCCTGATACTCCTAAGTCTGTGAACAGAGCTTCAAAAGCTGCATCAGTTGGAGCAAATATTGTATAGGGGCCTTCTTCGCCTAAAGTTCCTGCTAAATCGGCTTTCACAACTGCTGCTACCAAATGAGAAAATGTAGGATCTGCAATAGCTATTTCAACTACGTTTGGAGGTAGAAGTACCTTATCGATAATATGAATTACTCCGTTAAATGCTTCTATGTCGGCTGTTGTTACAGTAGCCTCTTTGTTGATCATTACATTTGCATCGACATCTATTCTAATAACAACAGGATCTGCATCTGGACTATCAGTACTTAATGTTTCGACATAACCAGTGGTTAAATCTGTTGACATTTCTTTGCTGCCTGTAACATGGTAGAGTAAAATTTGAGTAAGAGTCTCCGCTGAAAGATCTGCTATTCCGGAAACTCCAAGAGTATTGAATAATTCTTGAAATGCGGCGTTTGTTGGAGCAAAAACCGTAAATGTGCCTTCGGAGTCAAGAGTTTGTACCAATTCCGCTTTATCGAGTGCTGCAACTAAACTTGTAAAGTCACTATTGGACGAAGTGATATCGGCTATTGATTGTGGCTCGTCGTCTGCGCCTGGAACTATGACTTTATCAATAACGTGAACAACTCCATTTTTACCTTGTACATCCGTGGCAACAATATTAGAATTTCCATTCAAAACAACTCCTGATCCTTCTGTATCAATATCTAAATCGAAATCTTGATTTAATGTTGGCACTGATCCCGTACTCACATCTGCAGCTCTAACATTTCCGGAAACTACATGCGCTAAAAGTATTGGTGTTAAAGTTTCAGCACTAAGATCGGCAATACCTGTAACTCCTAAATCTGTAAAGAGTGCTTCAAATGCTGCATCTGTTGGAGCAAAAACAGTAAATGGTCCTTCCGCATTTAGGACGTCAACCAAATCGGCTTTTACAACAGCAGCAACCAGATGTGTAAATGTAGAATTTGCAATCGCAATATCAACAACGGTTGGCGGCAGTAAAACCTTATCAATTATATGAATAACACCATTTGATGCCATCACATCTGCAGTGCTAACATTGGTTGTTCCATTTAATTTAACTCCCGATTCCAGATCTACCAAAATTTTAATTGCGTAATCTCCTGGGGTAAATGAACTTAATGATTCAACATATCCATTACTTAAATTATTTGACTTGACTTCGCTTCCAATTACATGATATAAAAGGATTGGAGTTAGAGCTTCAGCACTAAGTTCGGAAATGCCCGAAACACCAAGAGTGTTAAAAAGTTCTTCGAAAGCAGCATTGGTTGGTGCGAATACTGTGAAAGGCCCCGCTCCTTTTAATGTATTTACAAGATCTGCCTTACTCAATGCTTCAACTAGAATGGAAAAATCAGCGGTGCTAACAGCTATATCAACTATGGTTTCGTCCATAGCTACTGGCTGTGTGTTGTCGTCATCATCATCAGTACAAGCTACTGTGAAAGCTAAAAAACTAAATAGGAAAAGTACTCCTAAACTAAATTTGTTATTCCTGAATTTCATATCATTAATTTTAATAGTTCAATCTAGAAACAAATAAAGTTTATTTTTGTTCATTCTTTTTGAAAAATAAATAAACAAAAGTTCAGATTTCTATTAATTTTATTTTTCAGATATGACTTTTTCAACCTGAACTACGGGGGCAAGATTTAATTTATTTTCTGATTTTGCTACAATTGTAGCTATTGTTGCATCTCCTGTTACATTAACAACTGTTCGCAACATATCCAAAGGTCGGTCAATACCTAAAATTAAAGCCAAACCTTCAATAGGAATGCCAACAGATGTAAGCACAATTATCAACATTACAATACTTCCACCTGGAACTCCCGGTGTTCCAATTGAAGCTAATGTAGCTGTTACTACAATTATCAATTGGTCATAAATATCTAAATCGATACCAAAAACCTGGGCTATAAACACAGCAGCAATTGCTTGATAACAGCTGGTTCCATCCATATTTATAGTAACTCCAACTGGTAGTACAAAACTTGCAACCTCATTGGCCACTCCTAAATCATTTTCGACACACTCCATAGTTACTGGAAGTGTTGCTGCGCTCGAACTAGTTGAAAAAGCCAATAGTTGGGCTGGAGAAATAGCCTTGTAAAAATCTGTGTATTTAATTGGGGTAAAGAATTTTAGAAACAATGGATAGATTATAAATATCATTACAAAGAGTCCTAAAATAACTGTGATTGCATATAATCCTAGGGCAGAAAATAAATCTAGATCACCAGAAAAATCGACTATTAAGCCTGCAATAAGAGCAAAAACACCATAGGGTGCAAAAAGCATAATGATGTCTATTATTTTAAGAATAATGGCATCTATCCCATCGAAAAACTCTCTAACAATTTTAACTTTTTTATCTTCTAAGATTACCATTGCAACACCAAATAGAATTGCAAAGAAGATGATTTGAAGCATTTTAGAATTATCTGTCGCTGCTTTAAAAAAATTGGAAGGAACTACATCAACAAGAAATTTAAGTGGAGATTCATTCTTTAATTCAGAAGCCTGATCTTTTTTCAAGTCGATTGTTGCATTGTATCTTTCCTGCAACTCGATCTTTTTATGATCGGGAAAAGTATTTCCTGGCTGTATACTGTTTACTAGTAATAGCCCAAAGCTGACTGCAATAACTGTGGATAACAAATAAAGAGATATTGTTTTTATACCTATTCTAGAAAGCTTTGATATGTTAGAAAGGCTTGATATTCCTTTTATCAGGGATACGAAAATTAGAGGTACAGCAATTAATTTTAGTAGATTAAGGAAAATTTCACCCCATGGTTTAATCCAGTCATTGGTAAATTCAGATAATTCAAAATAAACAGCGAACATTCCCGCAATAATTCCAAATCCCATTCCTATTAATATTTTCACATAAAGAGGCATTTTTTTCCACATAGTCAATCTGTATTTTCAATGAGCACTAAAGATAATTGATATGACTAGAAAAACAAAGCCCGAAAACCAATGGCTTTCGGGCTGAAATATTATTTTTAAAAGATTAGCATCCGCATCCGCTACCGCATCCGCCAGTATCGCAACTTCCGCTATCACATCCTCCTTGTGGAGCATAGGCTTCTTTCATTTCTTCTTCTGAAGCATCTCTTACTTCAATAACTTCACCTTTGAAGAAAAGAGTATCTCCAGCAAGTGGGTGATTGAAATCCATTTTGATAGTCGAATCTGAAACTTCAAGAACGATACCATTCATTCTACGTCCAGAATTATCTTGCATTGGAACAACATTTCCTTCTGCAATAACCTCAGAATCAAACTCTCCGTTTACTTCAAATATATTTTTAGGAAGATCAATTACTGCTTCCTCAGATGCTTCACCATAAGCCTCTTCTGTTTCCAATTTGAAATCAAAAGAATCACCTACTTTTAGACCCATCAAATTTTCTTCAAATTTTTCTAACATCTGTCCAGCACCACATAGGTATGTAAGTGGAGTTTCTGCTACTGCTTTTTCAATAATCTCTCCTGAAAGATCAGTTTTTAATTCATAAATAACTGAAACAACCTTATCTTTTGAAATTGTCATAATAATCTTCTTTTTATTTATTTTATCCTTAAACTAGCTCCCCTAAAAGGGAATTCTGTACAAAGAAAGTACAATTATTTCTTTATTCAAATAAAAAAGGAGTTGGTAGTCCAAATTTATTTCTTTTTAACTTATTGGTAATGTACTGGATTTAAAGCATCAGGTCTCCAATTATATAAGAATGATTTAACCTTTTCAAAATTGTATGCCTTTTCCTGTTCTAAATTTCCTGTGTTCTGTGTGTTAAGTCGCTCTCCTTCTTCATTTAATACAACCATAACAGGAAAACCAAAACGTTGAGGATAGCCAAGTTCTGCGAGAGCATCTAAATTCTTATTTTCCTTACTATAATTCACCTCGAGGAAGATATAATTATCTTCTAATAGCTTTATTAACTCAGTTTCGGTATGTAAATAATTGTGCATTTTTATACACCAAGGACACCAATTTCCTCCAATTTGTAACAAAACGTGTTTCCCTTGTGCTTTTGCTAAAGTTATCGCCTTGGCTATTTCTTGTTTTGCATTAAGAGATGGATCATAAGGCTTTTGCCCTATCGATGATAGACTAATGGTAAGTGGTAAACTTATAAGAATTGCAATGTTTCTTGTTCTCATGT
>JBFFMG010000281.1:0-4998 GCA_041554215.1 Labilibaculum sp. | reverse complement strand
ATTTCCTAACAAACGAGATCTTAACAAGAGGGATCATTCATTTAAATTTTTTTGGACGAGAAAATTCAAAAGAGGTGTATGAGATAATGAATGAGGCGGCAGCATCAAGAAATAATTATATTGCTCGTCTTAATCAAAATTTAACTGGTAAAACGTCGAAAGAAATAAAAGATTTTCACAAAGTTATTTACGATGATTTGTTGAATTCTACGCACGACCTACTGGGTAAAATTGATAATTTAGATATTGGAATCTAATTATAAAAATAAGCGGAAGGGGCTGATTAGCCCCTTCTAAAATTTACTATGGTTTTCTAAAAGTTCCTACACCTGTTAGAATTGCTTTGGCAAGTTGTTCTTCTTCACCACCTTCACTTTGCGACAAGTGCCACATAGTATGAATAACGGGTCCCATTTCGTCAAGTTCAAAACGACCAGTCCATGCAGCTATAGATCCATACTTTCCAAAATCGACTATAAATGCAATACCATTGGCATTTATTCTCCCCAATATTTCAAATTTTTCTTCAAATTTAGGTAGCCCAATTGCCGTTTGAAAAGTGCCACTCACAAGATTTTCAGTAACTGTTAAATCCATTTCTGAATTATATTGGTTTCGCCATTTTCCATTAAGATTGATCTTCATGATGATTTTTTTTAAAGTGATTGTAGCCTAAGATTAAATTACTTCGAAAAGTTCAATTCACAAAATAAATTACTCTTATTTATAGATAAGCACTTCAGATTCCCCATTAGAATTTGAATAGGCTCGATACATTCCCTCTGTATTCATCTTCATTACTATATTTCCTTTTTTATCGAGACCAATTATTCCACCAGTTCCTCCCATTTTAGTTAGTTTGGCAATTATTTTATCTGCAGCTTCATTCAGACTAATGTTTTGATATTCCATCATGGATGAAATATCTTTCGCTACACCTAATCTGATAAAAAATTCGCCGTGACCAGTACATGATATTGCACAAGTCTCATTGTTTGCATAAGTTCCTGCTCCTATGATTGGAGAGTCTCCAATACGACCAAAGCGCTTATTTGTCATTCCCCCAGTAGAGGTTCCTGCAGCCAGATTTCCGTCTTTATCCAAAGCAGCGCATCCAACAGTCCCATGACGATCTTCTTGTGTCATTTCTTTCTCTTTTTTTAGGATTTTTTGAAGGTGATCCCATCTATTTTGAGTGAAAAAATAGCTATTATCAACTATTTTTAAGCCTTGTATTTTTGCAAATTCAGAGGCGCCTTTACCGCTAAGCATAACATGTTCCGACTTCTCCATTACGTTTCGGGCTGCACTAATTGGATTTTTTATATCATCGACACCAGCTACCGCTCCAGCATTCAGATCTTTTCCCCACATAATTGAGGCGTCAAGTTCGTTTCTTCCAGAGTTTGTAAATACCGCTCCCTTTCCAGCGTTAAACAAAGGTGAGTTTTCAAGAATGTGAATTGTTTTTTCAACAGCATCAAGACTGCTTCCACCATTTTTTAATACAGAATCGCCAACCAGAAGTGCATTTTGGAGTACTTTTTTATATTGTACTTCTTTTTCAAGAGTAAAATTTTCTTTTAACAGGCTTCCTGCTCCTCCATGAATTACTATTGCATATTTAGGATGGTGATCTGGATATAGAAGGAAACCACTTACGATGAATACGAATACAATTAATGTTGGTAAAATTGCTTTTTTCATGTTACAGAATATTTTAACTTAAACAGGAAATGATCAGTAGAAGGAGTTTTAGAGTTTGCAAAAATAGTTTTAAGATAGATTTTGTGATATAATGTAAAGAAGTTGAGCTTCGGTATACGGTTTAGTAATAAAATCATCAAAGCCAAACTCTAAACGTTTATCTTCGTAATTAGCGTTGTTAAAAGCACTTTGAACGATTACAGGCACATTAGGCTTTTGCAATTTTATCTTTTTCGTGACTTCATACCCGTCTAATTTTGGCAACTGGATGTCCATTAGAACTAAATCAAAATTATTTAAGCCAAATTGTTCAACCGTTTCGACTCCATCTTTTGTCCAAGTAACTTCCGCATTTGCTTTTCGAAGTACCTCTTTAATGTAAAGGAAATTAGATTTTGTATCCTCTGCCACGAGTATTTTTTTTCCTGTAAAATCGGTTCCCTTATTAGATCTCGGAATTTTTACTACAGGTTTTGTATGTATTGATTTTAGCGGAAATTCGACATAAAATTTGCTTCCTGCATCAGGTTTTGAAGTAAACCAAATAGTACCATCCAACAGTTCCACCAAATTTTTGCAAATTGTTAGCCCTAGTCCAGTTCCTCCATGTTCCACTGCATTATTACTAGCTTGTCTAAAACGATCGTAAATTAAAGATTGATCTTCATACGGAATTCCAATTCCAGAATCAGTTATAAAGAAACGAATTTTGTCTTCGATCAGTTCTGCACCAAAATCAATACGACCAGAATTTGTGAATTTTAAAGCGTTTCGGAGTAGATTTATTAATATCTGTTTTATTCTAAATGGGTCTGAGAAAATTGTAAGATCTCTTGGTATTTGAGAAATGTGAATTTCAAACTCGATATTATTCTTTTTATCAGGATGTATTTGCTCATCAAAAATGCTTTTCAGTTCTTCTAGAATAGGATAAATTAGGAAACTGGATTTCTTAATTTTTAACTGCTTCGACTCAATCATCGAAATATCAATAATGTCGTTAACAAGTGTGAGTAAAATATGCCCATTTTCATTAATTATAGAAGTATAATCATTTAATTTTTTTGCTGAATTAGTCATCGTTAACAATTTCGAAAAACCAATAATTGCATTCATTGGCGTTCTAATTTCATGAGACATATTTGCTAAAAAGGATGATTTTAGTAGATCGGATTGTTCTGCTTTTTCCTTCGCTTTAACCAATTCCAGGGTTCTTATTTTTACTAAACTCTCAAGATTTCGGTGATGGTCCTCTAGTTGTAATTCTGCCTTTTTTCGTTCAGTAATTTCGATAATTAATTTTTTGTTTGCTTTTTTTACAGCCAAATAAAAAATATAAATTAATGTTGCCGAAAGCAGAACAAGAATTACAATCAACATCAAAAATGAATTGATTAAGGATTGTTTATTCAGTTTTTCTTTTTCGATTGATTGTTCATTTGCATAAGATTTCTCAAGTGTTACGCGCTTTTCTCTTTCATTTTCCAATTGAATCCAGCCAATTCTATTTTCCATTTGCGCATTGTACATCTGATTATATAAATTGAAATACAACTTGTGAAAATGCAGGGCTCGTTCATAATTTTTTTCAGAAGAATAAATTTCAGAAAGGTTTTGAGCGCTTTCAGCCTTAAGGGTTTTTCGGTCAATCTTAGTTGCAATGTCAAGGCTTTTTAGCAGGTATTGAATAGCCTGATTAGGGTCATTTTTCCTTTTATATAATTCAGCCAAATTATTGTAGGTCGATCCAACACCGCCAATGTCATTTATACTCATGTTGATTACAATCGCCTTATTAAAAGTATTCAAAGCTAAGTCAAGGTTATTTCTTTTTACATGAATTAAACCAATGTTGGTGTAGCAGGAGGCTACACCCTTCAAATTACCAATTTTTCTCTGTATAGCAAGTGATTTTTCGTACTCATAAAGACTAAGATTATATTTTTCTTCCTGAATGTATATATTTCCAACTTTTCGATAACCTTCAGCAGAGCCTTTTAAAAATCCAATTTGGTCATTGATTTCTATTGATTTTTGAAAGTTTTCCTTTGCAAGGGGATAGTCTCTCATCTCGTATAAAACCATACCTATGTTTAAATAGCAATTTGCAATGTTTTTCTGAGATCCAATTTGTTCAAAAAGTTTTAAAGCTTTGTGTTGATATTCAAGAGCTTTATCGCTTTGCATAAGTGTTTGATAGACCTCACCAATGCCCATGTAAGAGCTTCCTATACCTATCTTTGATAATAATTTCTCACTGATTAATAAGGATTCATTATGCAGATTAATAGCAGTGATTCTATCGCCTAGTCTGTTGTGTAGTTTTGCCAATTGGTTTAGAGTATAGGCAATGTTTTTGTCCAGATGATTTTCTTTGCCAATTCTTAAGGCTTCTTCAAAATGTTTTTCCGCAGTTTCTAAATCATTAATTTCAAAATAAACATTTCCTAATGCATTGTAGGTGTAGCAAATTCCAGAAATGCTCTTGCATCTTATGTTTAGGGCTAATGCCTTATTGTAATTGGTGATTGCCTCATTGTATTTACAAGTCTCTAATTTTATATTGCCAATGGCATTGTAACTAAAACTGTAATTAATACTGTCGTTGGTTAGTCTTTTTAACTCAAATCCTTTTTGATAGTACGATTCAGCTTTCGTATAGTCACATTTAGAGTAATGCAAATCACCTAGGTATCCATAGCAGAAACTCATTTTTAGAGTGTCTTGCACGCTTTCCCAGTATCCAAAAGAAGATTCGATACTAGTTTCAGCTTTTTTCAAATCACCTTGGTATGAATAAATACGGCACAATAATTCATTTGCAATTGCATATTGTTCCATATTTTCAAGTTCAAGGGCTTTTTCGGCTGCCAGCAGACTTAATTTTAAAGCTTCAGTATTGTTAGAGTTGAAGTTAGCTTGGGCAAGCTCTATTACTTTATCAAGATTCGAATACTTAATTTTAAAATCTACAGTTTCGTATTGGTTGGTAGCTGCAACGGGGCCTGTAATGATTAAGGAAAATAGAATTAGAAGTATGATTTTCATTCTTTTGGGCTTAAGAATTTGTGCAATTAATTATAATAACTTTTAATAAAAGCTTTTATTGTTTTTTATATTGAATCATTTAAATAGAAGGACGCAATATCAAATTGGAATGAACAAACTTATTATAATTTATCAAATATAAGTATTATTGTCTTATTGAAAGTTGATGGAGCTTGCTATTTGAGGGATTCCATATACATGGTTACGAATGACTTTTTTCTAAATGTAGGCAGCTATTTATTT
>JBFFMG010000280.1:0-5003 GCA_041554215.1 Labilibaculum sp. | reverse complement strand
TCTTCTCGTAAGATTTTCTGTACTCGTGGATCAGACCAAACATTTGCTTCCATTTCACGGCAATTTACACATCCATGCCCCGTAAAATCAATAAAGATTGGTTTGTTCTGTTCTTTTGCACACGCCAATCCTTGCTCAAAATCAAAATATCCTTTTAAACCATGCGGTAAGTGAAGTTTTTCTGCATATTTAGGTGCTTCGCAAAGCTCATTCTTATTTACCGATCCTGATTGATCACGCACGATAGCCGAAATATCAAAATCTTGAGTTGTTTGTGGTGGCAAATAGCCTGAAATGGCTTTTAAAGGGGCTCCAAACATCCCAGGAATCATATAAACCACAAATGAAAACGAAGTAATCGCCAACATTAATCGAGGTACCGATACAAATTTAACATCACTATCGTGACTAAACTTTAATTTACCTAACAAATAAAATCCCATAAGGGTAAAGATCACAATCCAAATTCCGAGATAAATCTCACGATCTAATAATCCCCAATGGTACGTTTGATCTGCAATACTCAAAAATTTTAATCCTAATGCAAGTTCCAAAAATCCTAAAATAACTTTTACAGAATTTAACCAACCACCTGACTTTGGCAGATTATTCAACCAAGATGGGAATATTGCAAACAGTGTAAATGGCAATGCAAATGCCAACGAGAACCCAAACATTCCAACAATTGGCTCCAAAACCTCGCCGCCTGCCGATTGAACCAATATAGAACCAACGATAGGTCCGGTACACGAAAAGGAAACCAATACCAAAGTAAAAGCCATAAAAAATGAACCTGCAATTCCACCTTTATCTTCATTCGTCACCGATTTATTTACGATCCAACTAGGCATAGTAATCTCGAACATTCCAAAGAATGAAAAGGCAAAAACCAAGAAAATTATAAAAAAGAGTACATTAGGAATCCAATGAGTACTTAGCCAATTTGCGAAACTTGGCCCAAGAGTTACAGCGACAATAGTTCCAATAATGGTATAAATTCCAATGATTGAAACACCATAAATAACTGCGTTAAAAATTGCTTTCCGTCTATTTTCCGAACTGTGCATAAAAAAGGAAACCGTCATCGGAATCATTGGGAATACGCAAGGTGTTAGCAGAGCTATTAATCCGAAAGAAAAAGAGATAAAAAACAAAGACCACAATGAAGTATATTCCTTTCGAGGATTCTTCATCGGATTTATTTTTTCTTTTACTTGTGCTGTTTCTTCAATCGAAGCTGCCTTTTTACCAAGGTTAAGTTTAAATTCAAAATCGGGAGTGAACATTACACACTCACCTTCTCGGCAGGTTTGATATTCCATTTCTCCTTCAATCGAAAACTGGGTTTCAGATCGTAATTTGACTTTTTGTTTTAGAATAGCTTCCCCTACAAAATACTGAATGTCCATTTCAAAAATGTCATCGTATTCAGACTTTGGCTTGGTAATCTCTTCCAAACCTCCAATTAATTCGTACTTATCCGAATTGGTAAAAGTTGCGCTGAACCGAATTGGTCCACCATCAGGAAAATGTTGAGAATACAAATGCCATTCGTTGTCAATTTTGGCTGTAAACACCAAATTAACCTCGTTAGCAGAAAGTTGTTCTATTGAAAAATCCCAAGATACAGTTTCGCGAATTTGCGCCTGAACGGAGATAAGGCTGTTAAGGAAAACTCCAAGGAATAAAATAAGAAGTTTTTGTTTCATGTGCTTTAGTTTAGTTGCTTTAACACATAAAATTAGTATTATAAAGCACCTTAACAAAGCCTTTAACAAAATGATAACAAAGTTTTGAAAATTCTCAGATTGGGAATTTCCTCAACTTAATTACAACAATTCTATTTCTTGATTATTTTTATCGAAGAACCTATAAACCAACATATCGTAAGAAGGAATTTCACGCACAGAAAGCTTTATGCCTAGTTCCGACTGCCATTTTCTACGTAGTGTTTTCCAAATTCCTTTATTGATATATGCAGCAACAAAAGGGTGTACTTTTAAGGTAAGCTTCTTATCACTTTGTTGAGCAACAACTCGTTTAAGAGTCAGTTCAATCTGATCTGTAAGTAATACGGCTGGAGTAATTTTTCCAGATCCTAAACATGTTGGACATGTTTCCTGAATCTCAACATTCATTTCGGGACGTACACGCTGACGAGTAATCTGCATCAAACCAAATTTACTCAATGGCAAAATGTTGTGCTTCGTACGGTCTTGCCCCATTATTTCTTTCATTTTATCGAGAACTTTCTGACGATTTTCGGCAGAGTGCATATCAATAAAATCAACCACAATAATCCCCCCCATATCGCGCAAACGAAGTTGACGGGCTATTTCTTCAGCAGCAGCCAAATTCACTTCTAAAGCACTGGACTCCTGGTCATTCCCAGCTTTCGAACGATTCCCACTATTTACATCAACAACATGAAAAGCTTCAGTATGTTCAATAATTAAGTAAGCTCCATTCTTAAAGGAAACTGTCTTCCCAAAAGAAGATTTAATTTGTTTATCGATACCTAACTGATCAAAAATAGGCACATCACCTGTAACATGCTTTACAATTTTTGATTTCTCAGGAGCGATACTTGAAATGTAGTTTTTAATATCCTTTGCTGCATTGGCATCATTAATATAGATATTCTCAAATGAAGAATTCAATATATCACGCAAAATGGCAGATGTTCTATCCATTTCACCTAAAACCAACTTAGGAGGATTTAAATCTCGAATGTGCTCAAAACTGTCTTCCCATTTTTCAACAAGAGATCTTAATTCCTTATCAAGTTCAGCCACCCTTTTTCCTTCGGCAACCGTACGAACTATTACGCCATAATTCTTAGGCTTTATACTCTGAAGAAGTTGCTTCAGTCGAAGTTTTTCTTCGGTAGAACTAATCTTTTGGGAAATTGATACTTTGTCGGAGAAAGGCATTAAAACCAGATTTCTTCCGGCAATAGAAATTTCGGAACACAACCTAGGACCTTTAGTTGAAATTGGTTCTTTAGCAACCTGTACAAGAATGTGTTGTCCCGATTTCACAATCTCAGACATCTTTCCACTCTTATCGATATCCGGCTCCAATTTCATTTTTGAAATGGAAAGATTTCGACCATTTTTTGCTAAAGCTTGTTGTAAGAACTTATTAAGAGATCTAAATTGATGGCCCAAATCCAAATAATGTAAAAAAGCATCCTTCTCGTATCCTACATCAACAAATGCAGCATTCAATCCTGGCATAATCTTCTTCACTTTCCCCAGATATATATCACCGACAGCAAACTGAAGGTTACTCTTTTCTCTGGTTAACTCAATCAGCTGTTTATTGCTTAGTAAGGCAATTACAATTTCGTTAGGGGTTACATCAATTACTAGCTCGTTACTCACTACTATTTTTCTCTTATTTTTAATTAAAGATAATCAGTTCTTACAAATAGATAAACCTAAAGTACTAAAAAGTTCTTTAGGTTTATTTTTGTTTTTACAAACAATCAATTCAAAAGAATTTATTTCTTCTTCTTATGACGGTTTTTTCTTAATCTCTTCTTACGCTTGTGCGTAGCCATCTTATGTCTTTTTCTTTTCTTTCCGCTTGGCATATCTTCAATATTTTTAATTAATTACAATCTAAGACTACTTTACGTTAGTTTTAACTTTACTAACGAATGTTTTAGCTGGTTTAAAAGCTGGTATAAAGTGCTCAGCAATAATAATTGTTGTGTTTTTAGAAATGTTTCTTGCAGTTTTCTCTGCTCTTTTCTTAACGATAAAACTCCCGAAACCTCTTAAATACACATTCTTGCCTTTTACCAAAGAACCTTTGATAGTATCCATGAAAGCTTCAACAGTTTTTTGTACTGTAATTTTCTCAATTCCTGTGTTTTTAGAAATCTCGTTAACAATATCTGCTTTAGTCATCTCTTAAAAAATCTTTAATTATCAATTATTTACATCATCATTTTCTCAAATCAGAATGCAAATATATATGATTTCTAGCTATTAATGAAATCGAAAACAATTATTTTTTCCCAAATTTGAAAAAAATATATCAAGACAAATAATTTCGAGATGCTTAGTAACCAAATCATAAGCTGGTATTTGCAGAATAAACGCGACTTACCATGGCGAGAAACAAAAGATCCGTACCAAATCTGGGTGTCAGAAATCATGCTTCAACAAACCCGAGTTGCTACCGCAATTGAGTATTTCAATCGCTTTTTAATCGAATTTCCTACAATTTCTGATTTGGCTAAAGCGAACGAACAGGAAGTTTTAAAACTTTGGCAAGGATTAGGGTATTATTCCCGTGCCAGAAATATGCATGCAACTGCAAAAATAATTCATTCGGAATATAAAGCTGTTTTTCCAAACTCATATAAAGAGATTCTTAAATTAAAAGGCATTGGTTCCTACACAGCAGCAGCTATTGCTTCATTTGCCTTTAACCTACCATATGCAGCAGTTGACGGAAACGTTTATAGAGTGTTATCAAGGATATATGGTATTGACAAAGCAATTGATAGCACCGAAGGAAAAAAATATTTTCAGAATATCGCAGATGAAACAATGGGCAATGCCCGTCCAGAAATCTACAATCAGGCAATTATTGAATTTGGCGCTCTACAATGCATTCCTCGCAATCCAAAATGTGATGCATGTCCTCTTATTTCAAATTGCTTTGCATATAATAGTGTACAAGTTGACCAATTACCTATTAAATCGAAACAAATTAAAACTAAAAAACGATATTTTTACTATTTGTTTCTATCTTGTAAAAATCAATTTTTAATCGAAAAAAGAGGAAAAAAAGACATTTGGGAGAACTTGTACCAATATCCATTAATTGAATGCGATAAGCCAATTTCGATCGATGAATTGTTACAAACTTTGGAATGGAAACAGTTATTTGGGAAAAAAGAATTGATTATTCACTCAGTATCCGAAAATGTGGTTCATAAATTAAGTCATCAAAACTTACACACCACTTTTATTCAAATTGAAATG
>JBFFMG010000279.1:0-5011 GCA_041554215.1 Labilibaculum sp. | reverse complement strand
CGCCATTTGGTCATTCGGGAGAGAAGGCCTTATCGCATTTTTTCTCTGATGGAAAAGGAAAAAAATTACAAGACAGATTTAGCCCGGAGGAGTGGTGTGATTTGATCAATTTTGAAGGAAACGCGAATGCTTTCCGATTGTTGACTCATGCTTTTAATGGCAGAAGAAAAGGTGGCTTTGCCTTAACTTATTCGAGCATTGCTTCTATTGTGAAATACCCTTGGGAAAGCAATAAAATTGAAGTTGTTAAGAAACGAAAGTATGGTTTCTTTCAGGCAGAAAAGGAGGATTATCTTAAAATTGCAAAGGAGCTTGGAATCCCAGAATTGTCATCGGGAATATTTGCACGTTTCCCATTGGTTTATTTGGTTGAAGCTGCAGATGATATTTGTTATCAGATTATGGATATTGAGGACGCTCATAAGTTGAATATTCTAGGTACAGATGAAACGATGGACTTACTCCTAGGTTTTTATCATCCCGAGAAGGAAAAAGACATTTTGGCTCGAATTAAGGAAACTTGTAAAGAAGTTACTGACATTAATGAGCAAATAGCATACATCAGAGCGGGGGTTATAGGAAAACTTATTTCGGGGTGCGTAAATGTGTTTGTTGATAATTACGACTTGATTATGGCTGGGGATTTTCAGTCGAGTTTAATTAAAGAGATTGATGAAATTTCATTATCGGCCTATAAAAAATGCACAAAAGTAGCTGTTTCGAGAATCTACCGTCATCGATCTGTTGTGGAAATAGAATTGGCCGGATATAAAATATTGGGAACTCTTTTGGATGAGTTCGTTACTGCGGTTTTGGAACCTGAGAATTTTTATTCTAAAAATCTTCTTTCACTAATTCCAGAGCAGTATCATGTAAATGGAAAATCGGAATATGATAAAATTATGTCGATACTAGATTTTATTTCTGGAATGACAGATGTTTTTGCTTTGGATTTGTACCGAACCATAAAGGGGATAGATCTACCAGGAATTAATTAATTACCCAGCCAAATTGGATTCTAAAAGTGGCGTAAAATGTATCAAATGAGAAAATTACTTGCTTTATTATTATTACTGATTCTTCTATCGCCTGCAGTATCTGCACAAAGTGATTGGGTGAAGTTTGTATCGAAAAAGTCGAAGATTAGCTTTGACTTACCCGAAAATCCGATTGCTCAAGAAAAAGAGCTAAATGAAATAAAGATTGAGGTTTTTAGTTATAAGGATGCGGCAACAGTTTTTGGAGTTGTTGCTTCTGATTTTTCGGATGTTGGTTTGGATTTTACTTATTCCGATCCGACTGAATATTATAAGGAAATGAAAGAGGGTAGTCTTGTAACTGGGAATGCCATATTAATTTCGGAAAATTCTGTTGCTTATCAGAAAATGTTAGGAAAGGAAATTGTTTATACTCAGTTAGTCGGTCAGCACGAATATACTTACTACAAACGATTCTTCTTTCGAGGAAAATTTATTTATCAGATTGCTATTGGTGGCCCTTCGAGAATGAAACAATTTTTAATTGATAAAAAGAACCTGTTTTTTAATTCTGTAGAGTTTGCCGATTAGTAAACTAGCTCTTGTTTTTCTTTTACATTACGTGAATGTAAACTGAAAACACGCATTTAGAAACTCAAATTACATAATTGTTAAATCGTATCCAAATGCCTTGAATTTATCCATTAATCGTCTTAAATTTATGTTGTTAGAACAATGTAAAATATTGAGGCATGAAGATTTTAAGAATGATTAAAGAGTTGTTTTCCTTTTCGAGAGATGAGGATTTTGTAGTGGTTGATTTAACAACAAAAATGATTCTGTCGATGAATTCAAAAGACTGGAGCAGGTTATCGAACAAAAAGAATTTTATGGTGATAAAATAGCAAATAATTTATTACCAATTATTCCATTTGTAAACACAGTGAGTATGTTCTCTAACTCCTACTGGTTTTAGAAAGTATTTTTGTGCATATTTCAATTATAAGTTATCAGGATGTGCAGATTTAGTTTTCCTCATTTCCCTTTTAATAAATATTAATCATTAACAAGTAATGGGAAATTGTCTTCAACAATCTTCATTAATTTTTTCGAATTTAAAGGTTTGCGAATAAATCCTTTAAGGTCATTATTCTTTTCTGATTTATCAATATCATCCTGATTTAAGCTCGATGTTAACATTGCTATTACAATTTTCCCTTTTTGTTCTTCCGGGAGATTTTCGTACTCTTCTAAAAATTCCCATCCATTCATTTTTGGCATATTTATGTCCAGAAAAATGATACCTGGTTGTGGGTATTTTTTGGCACTTAAGAATTTACCTGTACAAGTTAAAAACTCTAATGCCTCTAAACCATTATATGTTACCTGCACAAAGGTGTTAATTTTGGCATGCTTAATTATCATTTGATGTAGGTAGTTGTTAGACTCCTCATCATCAATTAGTAGAATGCAATCAAGTCCATCATATTTTTTCATTTCCTAGTAGGTTTGAGTTAATAGTAAAGTAAAATGTACTGCCTTTTCCTACTACTGATTCCACCCATATGTCGCCATTGTGAAGTTCAATTATTTTGCGGCAGTGCGCTAAGCCAATACCAGTTCCATCGTATTCATCTCGGCCATGTAATCTTTGGAATATGATAAATATTTTTTCTTTGTATTTGGCTTCGATACCAATTCCATTATCTGTTACTGAAAATTGCCAATGCGAATTCTTTTTTTCTGCCGTAATCGAAATGATCGGTTTTGTATTGGGTTTTATAAATTTTATTGCGTTGCTAATTAAATTTTGAAATAGGAGGCGTAATTCAGTTTCAAATGCATAAATTTTAGGTAACTCCCCAATGTTGATTTGGGCATTGGTTTCTCTGATCCTAAAATCAAGATCGTGACAAACTGCTTGCAATAATAAGGCAGAGTCTAGTTTTTTAACTTTTGCTTTCTTTCCTAAACGGCTATAATCAAGAAGGCCTTTAATAAGTTCCTTCATTCGCGATGCTGCTTGATTGATAAATAGGAAGCTATCTTTTTCTAAATCACTAAATTCACGATCGGAATTCTCTTCAATTACCTTAATAAAACTACCAATTGTATTCAGAGGTTCTTGTAAGTCGTGCGAAGCGATGTAAGTAAACTGTTCGAGTTCCTTATTTTTCGCCTCAATTTTTTTTGTGTAGAGTTGTAGCTCTTCTTCAATTTTTTTTCGTTCCGAGATGTCAATAATTGAGGCTAAAACTTGATTGCCACTCATTGTTTCGATTGGATTTAGTCCTATTTCTACAGGGAATTCTGATCCATTTTTACGAATCGCAAAAAGATCTCTGCCAGAACCCATCGCACGGGATTGAGGAGCTGCTAAGAAATGATTTCTTAAATTATGGTGATTCTTTTTATATCGTTCGGGTAGTAGTATTTCCATTTTTTGACCGACAAGTTCCTGTCGCTCATATCCAAAAAGAACTTCGGTTTGTTTATTCACTAGGTTTATATAACCCTCATTGTTTACAAGTATGATTGCGTTGGGTGCCGATTCTACTACTAAACGAAATTGCTCGGTTGCTTTCTTACGTTCAGTAATGTCAATTATCGATGCTAGAACAACTAGTCCATCAACTGTTGCAATTGGGTTTAGCCCTATTTCAACAGGAAATTCAGACTTATCTTTTTTGAGAGCAAAAAGCTCTCGATTTAGCCCCATTTGCCTGCTCGATGGATTTTTAAAATAAGACTGTAGTAAATTAGGATGCTCTTTTTTAAAATTTACGGGAATTAGAATACTTAAATCTTGACCAATAAGTTCTTGTTTTTGGTATTGGAATAACTCTTCAGCAAATTTATTTAAATAGGCAATTTTACTCTGATTGTTGATTAGTAGCAGAGCATTGGGTGAAGCCTCAACCATCAATTGGAAAGTAAGTTCGTTATGCTTTATATTTGTCATGATTGGTTTTTTTTGTTTACTGACGATCGTGTTCGTAATTGCAAAACAAATTTTTCTGCTTCAATTACAATTTAACAATTTTAATAAACAATAAAAAATATAATAATTGAAATACAAGACTATTTAAGTTATCAGAATTAATTCTTAATTAAGTTATAAGAATTATTGTGTTTTTACTTGTTAATTATATCCAGTGTATTGATGGTCGTTTGGATCTCCTATGTGCAAGTTTAGTTTTTCTTAATTAAAAAAAAGAATTTCAATTTCATTCTTTGAATCTAGTTATTAATCAAAAACATGTTGCGTTTATAGAACTGTATATTGATTTTACCGCTGAATTCCTCAATAATCCATAATGAAATGATAGATAGTGTATTGGAAGAATTCAAACCTTCTTTGGAAGATTTTAAACATTAAGATTTGATGGAAGAGTTAAACTTGCAAGGAAGGATAATCTATATAGTTTATGCAAAGGTTTGAATTTTTTTGACCCGAAGGGATAATTTATAAAAATCTATTGTGAGGTGTCTCTTCAGTTTCACTAATTGATATTGAGATGATATCAATAATCCTATTCTAATACCTATAAGATGAAAAGAAAACTTAATTTATTACTCTTGATGCTTATTCTAAGCA
Source organism: Labilibaculum sp. (assembly GCA_041554215.1). GTDB lineage: Bacteria > Bacteroidota > Bacteroidia > Bacteroidales > Marinifilaceae > Labilibaculum. Next base: position 436 of record JBFFMG010000279.1, on the reverse strand, counting down.
TTACTGCTTATTCGCAGCAGAAAGTAGTATATCAGGTAAAGTAGTAGTCAAAGATTCCAGAGAGCCTTTGCCAGGTGTCACTGTTCTTGAGAAAGGTACTACTAACGGAACCACTACGGATATAGATGGTAATTACACTATTTCTGATGCCGAAAATGGCATTTTACTCTATTCATTCATTGGTTTTGAAACAGTAAGCCAAGAGGTTATAGGGAAATCTTTAATTAATATTGATCTTAGCGAATCGTCAATTGGTTTGAATGAGGTTGTTGCCGTTGGTTATGGTGTAATGAAAAAGAGCGATTTGACTGGATCTGTTGTCTCTATTAAAGGTGACATGATGGAGGATCAGCCATTTGCTGGTATCGATCAGGCACTTCAGGGCCGTGTTGTTGGTGTTACAGTTACCCAAAACTCAGGAGCTCCAAGTGGAGGT
>JBFFMG010000278.1:0-5036 GCA_041554215.1 Labilibaculum sp. | reverse complement strand
TGTAGTCGTATAATTTCTCACGTGATAGAGAATGGTTTGTGGAACGAAATTTACAATGCTTGTTGTCCCGAACATCCTACCCGGAAAGAATTTTATGTAGAAGCTGCCAAAAGTGGTGGTTTTGAATTACCGCATTTTGTTTCAAACCATAGTCCGTATAAAATTATTAGCTCAGCAAAACTCGAAAAAACTAATTATAAATTTGAATACGCAAATCCAATTGAAGCCCTATCTTTTTAATCTGTCTATAAAATTTTCATTGGATTTTTGATCTATTCATCAATAATTTTGGATGATAAGTGTAATGTATTTTATTAAAAAATACATTTTTATTAATTTTAATTAAACAAAAGGATGCCTATTTTGATGTTTAAATTAAAAAAGGATATAATCATCCCTTATTTTAAGCCTGTAATCAATTAATTGCAAGCTAGTTTGTTGATTTTAATTAAATTCGAATTAACAACATATCCACACATAATGATATATTTATTAATTAGGCAATCCATAAAAAACTATATTACTTGGAAAGATTCTTTTGATCAATTTCAGGAATATCGAAAAATTGGAGGCGAACTTTCCTGTGAAATTTACGCAACCGATGAAGAAAGAAACGAGCATATTATTCTTTCTCAATGGAAAAGTGAAGAAAGCGCAATTGAATATCTTGAATCACAATCTTTTGAGATGATTAAAGAATTAGAAGAAGAGGAACCTTTTTCGATTCAATTTCTTCCTAAAATTGAAATTGCCAATCTCAAATTAAGTCATCAACTCTAACAATTAAGTCTGAATTTATTTTTGAAAGAAGGTCTTTTGTTAAAAGAGCTAGTTTATCGGCAAAATTATCTTCGTAAACATATGTTTCCAAATCATCAATTAATTCTTTTATTTGGAAAAGATCCTTTTCTCGGGCGTTAAAATTTCGATACAGTTCAATTGCCTGAATCTCACTAACACCAGTATTAGAATTCAAATGAATTGGAGAAATTGCATTTGTATTTTCAGGGAATATCTTGATTAATTCTTCTCCTACTCTATTCAAGTAGGAATTTAAAACATCCACAATATCTTCCAGACAAACAGGTTCCTCTAAACCAATGCACTCATCTATATCCATCATAGAATCCTGATAATGTGCGTTCATTAACACCAAATACTCTTCTATTTTTTCAATTTGAAGATCTTGAACTTTGGGTTGGATTTTATAAAATTCAAGAATATCCCAAATGGCTTCGTATGCTATGGATGCTTTATTATTCAATTTAAAATCAATTAAAAATTACTATTCAACACCATTTAATGATAAATGCGTGGTTTCGAAAAATTGTGGTCCTAGTTTGGTTAAAACATTGCCTGCATTTTGGGCATTCCCTTCAATACTCAAAAGAGCATATCCTTTTTGACCTCTATGTCCGAGTTTTAAATCAATAATATTGATATTTTGTGAAGCTAAAGCCGATAATAAAATCAGTAATATACCTGGTGTATTGTTATGAATGGATAGAATCATTTGTTTGCTGATTGCAATCGGTAAATTCACACCATCAACCTCTAACACATAATTCTTGTATTTTTTTAATTGTTGTATTTCCAGTATATCTCCCACCCTAATTTCAATAAAGCTATCACCTCCTGTACCTTTAACAAACTCGACAGCTTCATGCACCGAACTATCATCACCCGTAAGAGTTAAAAAAGCTGTTGCAGTACCATCATTATTTGCATTTAAATAGGCTGTTTCTACATTTATTTCTTCGGATGCTAAAGCATTAAAAATCATCGATAAAACACCAGGTTCATCTTTGTGATGTGAAAATAAGCCCTTCACTTTTACCTTCTCCTCTTGATTTTGAGGAATAGTATTACTTATGGTAATCGATTTATTTCCTTTTCGGATGCGTATGGCTTCAAATTCTCCTAATGAGGTTGCATTTTTGTGATGCTCCAGAAAAGTTCTAAAAGTACCACCGAATGAAAATTTAGGAATTCGTCGTTGCTTACGATCTTCGAATCGAAGGTTCAACATCTCAATTCCCAAATTCATAACTTTATATTCTTCTTCTTTAAAAGCCTGATTTCGTAATGGTCGTTTTTCAGGAATACAATTTGAGAAACTAAGATAGTGCTTGTAACCTGCATCATGAGCATATCGAATACCCGTTTCGTGATGATTACCCAGGTTTTGAATAGTGTGCGTATCGGTTCCCAAAGAAATTGGTATGTCGAGTTGTTTTGCTCTTTTCAAAATTGAAATATCGGGATAGATACCACAACCTTTGTTAATTCCAGCCAAATTAACGTCTAAAGCTAGATTGTATTCGCTAATCATTTCTAATAAAAATCGCATTCTACGAGCCAAAAAGTGACCTGATGTATCCAACTCTAATAGTGGCTGAGGAATTGGCGCAAACAATTTTGGCAAATCGATATGACCAACCACTTGAATGGTTTCCCAAGTAGAATCAACCATTTCGATCAACTCCTCGATGTACCCACCCCAATAATTTTCCAGTCCACCTCTCAACTTAATCAGTTCTTCAGTTTCCTCAATCGATCCATCGTAAGGGATTCCTTCGCGCGAAAAATGCAAAGAACCAATCACGAAATCGGCATCTTGTGCCTGAAAAACTTTCGATCTGTTCCATTGCATACCTAAATCTGGTCCCAACCATTCCAGTTCAATACCAAAACGGATACTTATCTGATTGCCATATTTCAACTTCAACTTTTCAATCTGATTTGGATAGTTAAAATAAGCATTGTCGCCACGTATAAACTTCACTCCCAGTCGTTTTTCTGCAGCATATCTATATCTGGTTAAACGGGGCGTATGTATAATAAAAGCAATATTAGGGTGACCTTTTGCAATTGCTAATTCGGTGATTTTATCTAATTCATCAACTCCATGTTTTACATGATCGTTACCTGTTCCGGTATGAATTCCGTGAGTCTCCCAAATAAAATATTCAGGTGTGGCAATATTATTTTGTGGCATTTACTTTCTCTTTGTGGTTAATAGTTGAGTAAAAATAATCATTTGAACAGAAAGAAAATACAAATTAGAAAAGAGTTACGATAAAAAAAAACCGTCTTCTATTTCTAGAAGACGGTGTAGGCAGAGTCTCCACTACAAAACTCTGATCAACGAAACAAGATCTTTTCAACTATCTACTCTCATTGAGATTCGAGCTTTACGAGTCAATTTAACTATTGTATTAGACTAATCCAGCCAAATACTTACTTATTAGAACTATACTAACAACAGAAAGGCTCAATACAAAAACGGCTATTACATATTTATTGATCCTAGATTCCTATTAAAATTCTATTGCAGTAGCAGTCCACTTATTTTCTTAATATTTATTTCTGATTTTTTTGCATCGTACCTTGCTGATGATTTATTATTTTGTGCTTCAACCAAATTCAATTGCGCTTCACGAAAAGTTGTAGAACTAACCTGTCCTAGTTGATAGTACTCTTTAGTTTGTTCAAAATTAAGAGTGGCAGCTTCCAAAGCATCCTGTTCCAATTCCAAAACCTTTAAATTGTAATTAAAATCAGCGTAGGCGTTTACCAAATTCTTTTCCAATTGAAGCATCTTATCCTGATATTCCAATTTGGTATTTTGCTTCTGAATTTGGGCATTTGCAATTTCTATTTTTTTCCTTTTTCCATCGAAAATCTTAAAACTCATAGTAACACCACCAATTAATTGAGTGTTTGAGTTTGTCCCAATAATTTCATTCTCGTAGTACGAATAGGAGGAATTAATACTTAAGGATGGCAACTGTCCTGATTTTGCCTTTTTCACAGCTAATTCATCCTCTCTTAATTGATTTGCCTGAATCAAATAATCTGCATTCTCTTCCAATGTCTGTTTTTTCAAGTTAATAAGATTAAAAGATTGAAATTCGGATGCATCGGGAATTAATTGAATTTTAGTTTCGGCATTTCGTCCAAGTAAAACATTCATTTCACGAACCAATTCTTCATAAAATTGTTGTGATTTAAGATAGGTGCTGCTATCGCGATTATAATCAACTTTTGCATTCAGAACTTCCAATTTATTGATATTTCCGAACTCATATTTGGATTGATTTCTTTGCAAACGCTCCTTTGAAATTGCCATGTTTTTTGATGCCACATCGAAATCATCCAGAGCCTTACTTAATTCATAAAAACCCGAAATTACACTCGCAATTGTATTTTCGATATTGTACCGTGTAGTTAATTCGCCCCGCTCTTTTTGAAGGTTTAAAATTTTATAATTGTAGCTTCCTCCAAATCCGTCAAACAAAGTATAGGAGAAGTTTAAAGATGTGGACGAAGATATTTTGTCTGAACTGTGCTCGCTATAATTGGTATTAGCACTGGCACTCAAACTCGGCAACAAACCTGCATTTCCTTTTGTTGCATTGTTTGCAGATATTTCAGACTGATTTTTGACTACTTTAATGCTTAAATTATTATCTAAAGCAATAGCAATGGATCCTTCGAGTGTTAAAGCCTCCTGCGCTTTCACGTTAGTGCATAGCGAGGTCAAAAATATTGTAAAAATGATTATTTTATTCATTGTGTTTAATTTTATCAGATGTACCACTTAGTTTAGCTCTCTAACAGCTGGTTCAACACTTTCTCTACTTGGCAATACGCCGTTTACCAACCATTTAAATTTTCTTTTCGAAGAATTCACAACAACTAATAAAACTGGCAGAAGCAACAGATTTAAGAAAGTGGCAACAGCCAATCCATAAGCCAATGAAATTGCCATCGGAACGACCATTTTTGCTTCGGATTGATTGGAGGCTATGATAGGTGCAATACCAACTATTGTTGTTAAAGAGGTTAATACAATTGGGCGAAATCGAGACACACACGAATCATATATCGCGGTCATTACATCCTTTCCTTCACGCAGGTTTCCATTGAATGTACTGATTAACACAATGGAATCGTTAACCATTACGCCCATTAAAGCAACCATTCCCAAATAAGAAGGCATATCCAATGCAATTCCATGTATCCAATGTCCC
>JBFFMG010000277.1:0-5039 GCA_041554215.1 Labilibaculum sp. | reverse complement strand
AGTCATGAAATTAGAACGCCTATGAACGCCATTATAGGGTTTTCTGACCTATTAAGTGATAATTTTGAAAACAAAGCCAAGCTGGAACGATTTGCTAAAATTATTAATCAGCGTTGCAACGATTTATTGCATATCATTACCGACATTCTTGATATCGCAAAAATTGAATCGGGACAATTACCTGTAAACATAAGCGTTTGCAAATTAAAAAGCCTTTGCGAAGAACTAAACAGCTTATTCGAGGATTATCAAACACGAATGATCAATAAAAATATTCAATTTCGATTTAAAGTCCTCTCTGATCTTTCAGAACTTACCATCTTAACCGATCAAGCTAAACTGAAACAAATATTCACAAATCTGATTGATAACGCCTATAAATTTACCGATGTAGGTTCAATTGAAGGAATTTGCCGATTGACTGAGAACAATAAGCTTGTATTCTCAGTTTCGGATACCGGAATTGGTATTCCGAAGGAGAAACAAACTGCAATTTTCGATCGTTTTGTTCAGATCGAGCATTCTTCCAATAAAAATATTGGTGGCACTGGCATAGGCTTATCCATAGTTAATGGATTGGTGGAAATTTTAGGTGCTGAAATCACTCTTGATTCAGAAGTAGGCAAAGGAAGTACATTCTCAATCTCCTTTCCAGCAATTTGCCTACAAAAATTAATATTGCAAGAAAAAATCGAAGAGGAAGTTGAAATAAGTTTTGAGCAAGGCAATAGAACTATACTTCTAGTGGAAGACGATCTGTACAATTCCGATTTTATTCGGGAAATACTTAACACTTACAATTTTACAGTTCTCAAAACCATATCAGGCAGTGAAGCTGTGGAAATATCTAAAACCCAAAAGCTCGATTTAGTACTTATGGACATTAGATTGCCAGATATTGATGGCTACGAAGCTACCCGACAAATAAAACTGGGCAAACCAAATCTGAAAATTATTGCTCAAACAGCTTTTGCCTCCAAGAATGAGAGACAAAAAGCAATTGATGCTGGTTGCAGCGATTACATAAGCAAACCGATAGACAGAAAAGTACTTTTAGACATGCTGAAAGAACACCTATTAAGCAGTAATTAAAACTGGATACATATTGGCCCATAACCTTTCCCTAGACTAGTCCCTTTCCCCTAAAGGGAACTTCTTACAAGTTCACAATAAGTTTAGATTACCTATAAATTATCGGACCTAAATTGGTTTGCTCTTATAATTGTATGTTAAGTGATTTGGTTTTCATAAATTCGAGAAATTATTCCTTCATGAAGGAACTTCAGAAAAAATCGATTACAAAAAAGACATCCAATACATGAAAAAAATATTAGTCAGAAGCCTTACTGTTATAAGCATTTTAATTGCTATAGGAACTGCTCTTTTGTATTTCAATCAGGAAAAATTGATCTTCTTTCCACAAAAGCTAGATAAAGAATATCAATATTACTTCAACATGAATTTCGAGGAGATTACTGTCAAAACTGAAGATCACAAAAATCTCAATGGACTATTATTTACGGTAGAAAATCCGAAAGGCCTGGTATTTTACCTACATGGCAATGCAGGCTCTATCAATAATTGTGTCGATGTTGCCAAAACCTATGTCGACTTAAATTACGACGTTTTTATGCTCGACTACCGGAGCTTTGGCAAAAGTGAGGGCGAAATTAATAGTCAGCAACAACTTTTTACTGATGTACAGTTTGCCTACAAGCTGATTCTGAAAAGATACCAGGAAGAGAATGTGATTGTTATAGGTTACTCAATAGGTACGGGACTCGCCTCCCATCTTGCCGCAACAAATAAACCTCGATTGCTAGTTCTGCAAGCTCCTTACTACAGTTTAACTGATATGATGAAACGCAGGTATAAATATTTACCTACGGTACTGCTAAAATATAAATTCCCAACCAATGAACTGATAATAGCATGCAGAATGCCAATTGTAATCTTTCATGGTACTGAGGATCGTGTAATTCCATATGAGTCTTCGCTAATGCTGCAAAAAATTTGTAAACCAACTGATCAATTAATTTCTCTTGAAGGAACAGGACACGGAGGAATCAATAGTAATCCTGAATTTAAAAGGGAGATTAAAAAATTATTGAACTGATTAACGATTCGAAAATAAATCGCACCCTCTCTCAAAATAAGATACATGCCCAATACAATCAACAAACTTATTCAGTACTATCATGACTGTTATCAGTCCGATAATCGGGAATTAATTATTTACAACTTTTTAGACCAAAAGGTTGAAAACAAGATATATTTCGAAGGCAAGGAAGAACTTCTTACGGATAGTCACCCGTTAATTCCTATTGATTCTGTTAAAGCATCAACAATTTGCAAAAAAATAGAGCTTTTCCAGAAAGAGAAAGAGTTGCTTTATGGTACTTTCTTTATTTGCGGCAATTATACTGATTTCAAAGGTGATTCTAAAGATTTATGCGCCCCCCTATTCTATTATCCTGCCGAAATAAAGCAAAAAGATGATTTTTTCTACCTCTCTATTAGCACTAGTGAAAGAAGGCTAAACTACCCAATTATTCAAATGCTTTCGAAGGAATCGAGTGGAGAGCTTCTTCAGGATCCATTGTTTGATTTATTGCCTAAAGATTTCATCCGATTCGAACACATCGAATCTATCGTTCTACTATTTAAAAAGTATTTCCCGAATGTAAATATCGATGATTTATACTCTTATCCGGACAACACGAGTATTACGGCGGTAAAAAAGACAATCTCTAAATTATCAAAAGAGAATCAAGATGAATATGTTTTGTTGCCCACAAGTATATTGGGTTTAGTTGCAAAATCATCAAATACAAGAGGCGTTTTAAACGAGTTAAGTGAAATGGCCTCGATAACTGAGCATTCCTTGCCATTACGTTCTTTATTTTCTGAATCAGACCAAAAAGAAAAATCAAAAAAATACAAGAAGGGTGAGCTTCCAATGATTTTAAGTGAAGCACAACAAGCTATCTTAAAGTCGAGCTCAATAAATCCGTTAACTTTAATTGTTGGACCTCCCGGAACGGGAAAAACATATACAATTAGTGCCATTGCACTTGAACACATGAGCAGAGGAGAATCTGTATTAATTGCCTCGCGTACTGATGAAGCTGTTGATGTAATTGTTGAAAAAATTAAAAATCAACTTGGGGTTGATAAAGCAGTAGTAAGAACTGGTAAAAAACGATCCTATTCTACTCCCTTAAACCGCTTTCTAAAGTCTTTACTAACCCGAGTTAACAAATTGTCCTTTCTGTTAAAGGAATTTGATTTGCCTAAGACAAAAATAGATGAGTTGGAAAAAAAGCTAGAGTCTTTATCCTCCACAATTAAATCCAGAGGCAAATTAATTAATAAACTAGAATGTTCATTCTCTAAAGAGATCGAAAATGAACTCAAATGGGGTGAACATCTAACGAAAGAAAAAGTAGGAGTTTGGAATAAAATTAAAACCCAATACATCGATATCAGAAACAAAATTCAAGTTCCAATTTGGGAGTACAATAACAAGCTCAATCAAAATGATCTTTATCAAATGACTGATGTTCAGCTTTTAATTCGTTTGAAATATGTACATCAAATTTTTAAAGTAATGACCACCGATTGGAAAAATATACAGCGTTTCCATGAGGCTATTAAAATGTCGAGCGATACAGAAAAACTTGCCAAATTTAAAGAGGTAAATTTTGAAGCAGTATTAAAAGCATTTCCCATTTGGCTTACCAACCTTTCTGAGGTTAAAGATGCACTTCCCTTCAAAAAAGAATTGTTTGATTTGGTAATTATTGATGAAGCGACACAATGTGATATTGCAAGTTGTCTTCCCCTACTCCAAAGAGCAAAACGTGTTGTTTTTGCCGGAGATCCGAACCAACTAAGGCACGTATCCTTTCTATCTAAAGGCATTCAATCCATATTGCGCTCAAAATACGAGCTTCAGGATGTAGAGTATTCCACGCTTAATTATCGCGACAAAAGCATTTTAGACTTAGTTATGAGCAATTTGCAGTCAAGCGATCAGGTGGCAATGTTAGATGAACATTTTAGAAGCTTGTCTCCGATTATCGCTTTTAGCAATGAACAATTTTACGATAATCAATTAAAAATAATGACTTCCCGACCCGATGAAACGGAAGAAGCTCTATATTTTATCAATAACAAGGGAATTCGAAATAAAAATGGAGCCAATGAAATAGAGGCCAATGCGATTCTAAAGGCCGTGCATGAATTAGTAAAAAATGAAAAGGATTTGAACGAAAATTTGTGCTCAAGCGTAGGCATCTTATCTCCTTTTAGAGTCCAGGTTGATTGGATGAGCAAACTGCTTCTGGAACAATTTGATATGCAAGAAATTGAAAAGCATAAAATTAGGGTTGGCACAGCCTATAGCTTTCAGGGGGAAGAACGAGATGTTATGCATTTGTCCTTTGCCATTGATGGAAACAGCCATCATTCTGCAATTAACCACATCAACAAAGAGGATGTTTTTAATGTGGCCATCACCAGAGCCAGAACCAGACAATACATTCATCATTCGTTATCGAAAAATGAACTAAAAGCAAACAGTCTGTTACGAACTTATTTATCGAAGCCTGCTATTTCTGAATCTCAATCGGACAAGGGCACAAGCCCTCACGATCTGTATCTCGATGAAGTTAAAACCGTTTTGAAAACTTGGGACATCAATAATTTTTGGGTAGGTTATTCAATAGCAGGTCTTAAAATAGATTTATTGGTGAAGCACAAAGACAAGTATCTGGGAATTGACTTGGTTGGTTACCCAGGAGAATATGCAGATGTATTTGGAATTGAACGATATCGAATTTTAAACCGAGCTGGTATTAAAGTATTCCCTCTTCCTTATTCCGATTGGCACTTCGAAAACGAAAAATCTAAGAGAGTCTTAAAAGAATTCTTAATTAATTCGAATAACGTCTCCGTAAATTAAAACAAAAAACCGGCCTCCCAACCATTAGCAAGGCAGTTTGTACCTTTTTACCTAGGCTTGGTACTTCTGAAGT
>JBFFMG010000276.1:0-5078 GCA_041554215.1 Labilibaculum sp. | reverse complement strand
ATTTAGAAAAGGCGGAGCTAGTAAATAATGCCAGGTAAAGGTTTATACGCAAACATACATGCTAAAAGAAAACGTGGCGGTAAGATGCGAAAGAAAGGTGCAAAGGGTGCACCAAAAGCATCTGATTTTAATATATTAGATTCCAAATCTGAAATGGAGATATATAAAGAAATGGTGTCAAAGGGATGGTTGTCTTATACAGATCTTTCCAGTGCTTCAGACTATGGTGTTTATGGGAAAATGAGTGAGGCTATTAGTACATTCGATGGCACTTCTTTTTTGCTAGTTAATACTCCAGAAGCGAAGGCCGCTTTTCTAGAAAAATATGCCAATGCAAACACGGACTGGTTCGATGAACTTTTTGACAATAACATTACGCAACAACATTCCCTTGATGTTTCAGGTAGAAATGATAAAACAACTTTTTACACCTCTTTTTCTCATTTTAATGATACTGGATACGCATTAGGATTTGAAGCAAAAAGATATACTGCCAATGCCAATATTCAGCAAAAAATAGGAGAAAAGCTAAAGTTAGGAGCTAAACTAACAGGAAGTTGGAGAGATCAGGAAACAACTGGAGTCAATGATGCGGTATTTGATCAAATTGAAGGGAAGTATTTCAGGAATTTCGAAAGTAACCCATTTAAGTATGCTTTAACCACAAGCAGAGCCATGCGTGCCAGAGATGAAAATGGAGCATTGGAGTATTTCAGAAGAAATTCTGCACCATTCAATATTATTAATGAAATTGAAAATAACTACGTTACTATTTCGGGTGACGATTTATCAGCACTCTTTCATTTGGATTATCAAATTAGTGATAATCTATACTTCTATTCTCATTATCAATCTAGAAAAACTAAAACAGATACTAAAATAAATGTAACTGATAATTCTAATGCAATTGCTTCTTTTTTTAATACCCATGAAGTATCCGATGCAGTTGATCGAGACAATAAAGATTATGAATTAAACAGTTCGGACTTTAAATATTATTTAAAATGGGATCAAACTATAAGTTCAAACCATCAAATACAAGTAAAATTAGGCTTTGAAAACAGTAAACTAAAACGAAAGTTTGGATCTTATGATGAATTTGGAAGCATGCAGGCCGGACGCTACTCTTTAAACATATTGAAGTATAATACAAAACTTAAAAAACGAAGTCTATTTTCAGATGTAAAGTACACTTATAAAAACAGATACGTTTTAAGTGGAACGTATGCAAAAGATAATTCCAATTATCAAGGCAGTGAAAAACAAAAAATGACTACTTGGCAATTAGCCTCAAAGTGGAAAATTATAAATGAGAATCATCAAGAAAAATTGACTTGTCTGTCGCTAAAATTGGCTTATGGTAAAAGCGAAAAATCCCCTCTAAGTATTTATTCGACTCAAAAAATTGGGCAAGCTGCACTTTCTCCGGAATTAAATAAGGAATTGAATCTAAAATTAAAATTTGGTTTGTTTTCAAATCGACTTACTGGAAACATTTCCTATTTCAACCGAAAATTAAAAGATCTGGTAGAAGCATATGAGTCATATGGTATTTGGGGAAGATCAATAGAATATCAAAATATCGGAGAATTAAAAACCAATGGTTTCGAAATAGATTTAAACTCTACAATTCTAAAATACGATAGCTTTTCATGGAGCACAAACTGCAATGTCAGCTTTTATAAGAGTGAAGTAACAAGTCAAAATTCAAGTTCTACTCTTGGGGAAGCAACAACAAAAGGTGCCTTAAGGACAGGAAAACCATTAAGAGCTCTTTATTCCACAAAATTTGCTGGTTTAAGCAACGAAGGCATCCCAACTTTCTATGGTGAAAATGATGAAATTGTAAATTATCTGTATTTGCAATCTCGGGATAATATTGAATCTGTATTGAGATATGAAGGGCCAACAGAACCTAAAATATTTGGCGGTTTTAGTAATTACTTTAAGTATAAAAACTTCAGCCTAAATATTGGTTTAACTTATGCTTTTGGTCACAAAATTAGAGTGAACTCTAATTATAAATCTTTTTATTCGGATGTAAATTCATTTCCGAAGGATATGGCAAACAGATGGAGGGAATCTGGGGATGAATCAAACACCAATATTCCTAAGATTATCGATTTGGGAGAGCATCGTTTAAATGGATCTGATATTGAAAATGCTTACATTTCTTATAATTTAAGTAGTGAAAGTATCGCAAAAGGAGATTTTATCAGATTTAATCACATTCGTTTATCTTATAATATAGCTCCAACTATTATTAAAAGACTAGCTTTAAAATCGGCATCATTATCGGTGCAGGCAAATAATATTTGCTTATTGTATTCTGATCGAAAACTAAATGGTATCGATCCCGAATATGCACCTGTTGGTGGTGTTTCGTTACCTGTTCCTAAAAGTTATACTTTTACACTAAAGTTTGGATTTTAGAAAAAATCAGATTACAATTTTCTTTTCTGCTTCTCTTGTTCTTATTCTAGGTTTAATTACAACCCTAGCTAAATGAAGCAAAACCGAGAGAACTTTTTTCTAAATATTGAAGCGCTATTTCTTTAAAACAATCATTTTTTTATTTCTTTGTCTCTGCTTAAAAAAAGCATTTTAGGAAATTAATTAATAGTGATATTTTAAATGAACTGGAATCTTAAATTACGAAATTGGCACAGAGACTTTTCTTATTTCTATGTGGGTTTATTAATGGCATTTTCAATCTCAGGAATTGCTCTTAATCATCGTCACGCATGGGATCCCCGCGACTATGTATACGAATCCATAGAAATCGAAATTGATTTACCCAAGGATAAAGAGCAGATTACTGATGAGTTCTTTGCAAATTGGTTGAAACAAAATAATATCGATTTAAAATTAAGAGGTACTGCATGGAGAAGAGGTGGTTACAACCTTTACTTTACTAATGCCTACGCATACATAAATCCGTTTACCGGAAAAGGAGAAATAGAGCAGTTTAAAATTCGACCGATACTTGGGCAAATGGTTGATTTGCATAAATCTGCCAGTGATAGTTGGGTTTGGTATTCTGATCTTTTTGCAATTTGTGTTCTTCTAATTTGTATCACAGGTTTGATTATCACGAAAGGGAAGAACGGATTTAAGAAACGTGGATGGAAACTCGCTCTTGTTGGTGTTGCTATTCCATCGGTATTGTGGTTTTTTCTTTAGATAGGATAGAACTAAAAACAAAGGCTGCTTCGTTTGAGGCAGCCTTTGTTAGTTGAAATTAATATGGTTTACAATTATTCCCCGATAGGGATATCTATCGAGCTCAATAATTGAATGTTATTGATATCCGAGTAATCGTATTGAAACAAACCATCTGTTCCGATAACAACCAATATATTGCCAAGAGGAATTACATCATATGGAGTCATATCCGAGTAAACCTTCAATAAATTGGAGCCTAAATTTAAAGGATCCGAGGCATCGTAAATTTTTAAGCCAGCAGTGCCATCACAAACAAAAAGTAATTCATCATCTATACCTAAACCATAAGGATTATCCATTCCGTATGATTTTAAAAGTGTTGGATTTGTGATGTCACTTAAGTCGACAATATCCAATTGACTCGTATTTTGGCCACAGAAATTTCCTGCTCGTAAGGTAATGTATGCATAGTTGCCATTAACAACAACAGGATCGCAACTCACAAAATGAGAATATTGAGAAACCAATTGGGGTGAAAATGGATTTGTTATATCGAAAATATACATGCCATTTCTAGCTCCTATAAAGAGGTTTGATTCATGAACAAATAAGGTTTCCATTCCCCATCCAACGTTTAATTGTCCATTTTTCGATATTTGATCAGGATTGGAAATATCAAATAATCTAAGTGATGAGTTGGAATCGAGAGTGTATAATGTGTTGGTATTTATCATGAATTTGGCCATGGAACCAGCTTTCCCTGTGCCACCACCAGAGGCTTTTATGCCATTAGAAGTAGATGCATCGGAGAACATAACATCGTAATAGTATGGGTAGTATTTGGGCTCTACGTATTTTTCACTTATTCTTTTTACTTTCCAACCAATTACGACACCTTTTTCAGGATCTATTTGGCCAAGTTGGTAATTATTGTCGGTTGGGGGTAAAGAAAATGGGAAAATATCAGAGAATCTTTTTTTAACTGAAATGGTATTGATATCACTGATGTTTATTGCAATTAAGTCGGTGTAAGAGTCAGCATACAAAACATCATCTTTTACTGCCATGTCGATGTTTCCAGGAATGGAGATAAATTTTGAGTTGATCGGTTTGGCTGGATCCGAGTTATCGATAACATGAATTCCTGCGAATTTTTCATTTACAAAAATGTAATCCTGATAGAAATATATTTTTCCCGTAGTAGACATTATTTTGGCACTTTCGGTCTTAACAGCACTCTTAAACTCTTCAGTTGGCAGGTATACTGGTTCATTTATGGTGTATTCATGTTTTATTTCATCTTCGCACGACCAAGTTCCTGCACATAATGAAATAAGTAGGAATAGAAACGCCATATTTTTAATTGTTTTCATAAAATTTGATTTTAAAGCATGGTTTTATAGCTTGTTTTATTTCATGATGCATTTAGACAAAGAGGGTTGCGTTTAAATATTTTATTTTTTATTCAACGCAACCATTATCACGATGTGTCATCAATTAAGAAAAAACAAAACAATGATTATGAAGACTCTTATCGTATTAATTAGGCCGATTTTAGTAATGGCTCTTGCAATATTATCAGTTACTAGTTCAACGGCACAACGAAATGTAGATGTAGTTACCTTAAAAAATGGCAACATTCTAAAAGGAAAAATTGTTAGACAAGTTCCTGGTGATTTCTTAGAACTTGAAACAAGAGATAAGAATTTTTGGAAATTCGATATGGAAGATATTGCTGAAATTCATTTTGAAGCTAAACGAAAGGTTAAAACGGAAAACGATACTCTTCCAATGAAGAATGAGGGAATGTTTTACGAAGTTCGAATGGGAGCACTTGTTGGGAATAATGACAATAAAAATAATGCTCCTTTTAGTATGTTACTATCAGGAAGTTATTTGCTTAAGAATGGACT
>JBFFMG010000275.1:0-5078 GCA_041554215.1 Labilibaculum sp. | reverse complement strand
TGTTGAATTAATCAATACAGAGTCGGATCCGGAAATGATTCCAAAACTTATGAAACAGGATCAATATGATGTTGTATTACTTGACATGAATTTCACAAAAGACGCAATTAGTGGTCAGGAAGGATACCATTGGCTAAACAAAATACTTGAAATTGACCCTCAGGCTGTTGTGCTATTTATTACCGCATACGGGGATATCGAAAAATCGGTTAAGTCAATAAAAGCAGGTGCCACCGACTTTATATTAAAACCTTGGCAAAACGAAAAGCTACTTGCAACCATTTCATCTGCAATAAAACTTCGCCGGTCGAAAGATGAAGTAAAAGAACTTAAAACAAAACAAAAAGAATTAAATGCAGTTCTCGACCAGCCTTTTAATGATTTTATTGGTACATCTCCCGAAATGCAACAAGTATTCTCGACCATTACAAAAGTGGCAGTAACCGATGCCAATGTATTGATTCTTGGCGAAAACGGAACAGGAAAAGAATTAGTTGCCAGAGCATTACACAGAAACTCAGCAAGAAAAGATGAAGTTTTTATTAGTGTTGATCTTGGTTCAATTAACGAAAACCTATTTGAAAGTGAGCTATTTGGACATGTAAAAGGTGCATTTACAGATGCTCGTGCCGATCGTCCTGGTCGTTTCGAAATTGCCTCTGGAGGAACACTCTTTCTTGATGAAATTGGAAATTTGAGTCTGCCAATGCAAGCAAAACTATTAACGGTTTTGGAGAGAAGAGAAGTTATTCGTGTAGGATCAAATAAAACAATTCCAATTGATATCCGATTGATATGCGCAACCAATATGCCTTTAAAACAAATGGCTTCAGAAGATAGGTATCGACAAGATCTTTTGTATAGAATCAATACCGTCGAAATAAATCTACCTGCTCTAAGAGAACGATACGAGGACATACCGATTCTGGCCAATCACTTTTTGGATATCTACTCCAAGAAATACAAGAAAAATATCAATCCGTTATCAAAATCCTGTCTAAATAAATTATACGATTACAGTTGGCCTGGAAACGTGAGAGAATTACAGCACTTAATGGAGCGTGCAATAATTATGGCTGATGATAGAAATCTGGATCCATCCGATTTCCAAATTAGCATTGAAAGAAATGGACAAGAAGATGTTGAATTTGACTCTTATAATCTTGAAGAAGTTGAAAAAAACATCATTCAAAAAGTTTTAAAAACAAATAAAGGAAATATTTCCAAAGCGGCTGGCGAATTAGGTCTTACACGCACATCTCTTTATCGAAGATTAGAAAAATATGGTTTA
Organism: Labilibaculum sp.; assembly: GCA_041554215.1. Classification (GTDB taxonomy): domain Bacteria; phylum Bacteroidota; class Bacteroidia; order Bacteroidales; family Marinifilaceae; genus Labilibaculum. The sequence goes on along the minus strand of JBFFMG010000275.1, from coordinate 3,787 downwards.
TAAAAGCTTCCGGATTAATTTTATAATAAGAATTATCGTGCTTTCAGCAACGATATTCTTACTATTTTATTTAGTTGCAAAAAAGAGTCTCTACTTTACAGCGAGTCTTACTTTTATTGCAATTATCTATCAAATTTATGAAATCATTAGGTACGTTGAAAAAACAAATCGCCTGCTTAAAAATTTTCTGGAATCTATACGTTATTCTGATTTCACGCGAAATTTTCAGGTACAAGGTCTTGGAAGCTCTTTCGATAAATTGCAAGAATCATTTAATGCCGTAATTACCGATTTTCAGAAAATAAGAGCCGAAAAAGAGGAGCATTATTTCTACTTACAAACAGTAATTCAGCACATTGGGATTAGTTTAATTGCCTTTCATCGCGATGGCAAGGTGGAGATGATCAACAATGCATCTAAAAAGCTTTTTCAAGTAAGTAACCTAAAACAAATTCAGGACTTAAGTAGTTTTAGCGAAGAATTAGTGAATTGTTTACTGGGACTCAAACACGGACAAAACACACTTGTAAAAGTTGTTGATAACGAAGATATTTTAAAACTTGCGATTTATGCTACCGAATTTAAAATTAACAACAGACAGGTCATACTCGTTTCAATAAAAAATATCCAGTACGAATTAGAAGAACAGGAAATTGAATCGTGGCAAAAACTAATCCGGGTATTGACTCATGAGATCATGAACTCAATTACACCAATTTCTTCCCTCTCAACGACTCTAACAACAATTCTTGATGACTTTGGTGAGAACAACACAAATAAATTTCAAGATGAGGATCTGGAAACTCTAAACGAGGTTAAACTGGCACTTGAAACCATTCACAAAAGAAGTTCGGGATTATTGCATTTTGTTGACACTTATCGCAACCTCACCAAAATACCAAAGCCAAATTTTGGTATTTTTCAGGTACAAAAGCTTTTCGACAACATTCATCGTTTAATGCAGGAAGAAATTAAGAGAAAAGGCATTGAATGTGAAATAAGTATCAATCCGGAAAGTCTTGAACTTTCTGCCGACGAACAGCTCCTTGAACAAGTTCTTATCAATTTAATTAAAAACTCTATTCACGCACTGGAACACACTGAAAATCCAAAAATTGAACTAAAAGCCTTTATGAATAAAAGAGGTCGAATATCAATTCAAATAAGTGATAATGGACAAGGCATTATAAAAGAGGTTCTTGATAAAGTATTTATTCCATTTTTTACAACAAAACCAAAAGGCTCTGGAATTGGGCTTAGTTTATCGAAACAAATATTGCGTTTACATGGTGGAACAATTACAGCACAATCAATTCCAAACGAGAAAACAAGTTTTACTCTCACTTTTTAACAAGTTTTAACAGTCAAATAATTTTAAATTAACAATTACTTTCGTTAAATTTAGAGAGCAGATCAATTTCTAACCTTTAATTAAAACTTAATAGCGTATGACTAAGACAATCACATTCAATGAGTTAAGAAAGATTAAAGATCGTTTGCCTGAGGGAAGTATGCAAAGGATTGCGGAAAATTTACAATTAGAAGTAGAAACCGTTAGAAATTATTTTGGTGGAACCAATTTTGATGAAGGCGAAAGTACAGGACTCCATGTTGAACAAGGCCCCTATGGAGGTATTGTTGAACTAGATGATACAACTATTTTAGATCATGCTCTTAGCATTCTTGAAGATTAAAATTGTAAACATCAATAAAATAAAAACAGGAGCTGTTGAAAATTTCAACAGCTCCTGTTTTTATTTTATTACTAAGCACGTATCTTAATTTACTTCTTTTCTATCGTTGTGCAATTTATTAAAAATAATTGCCAGATTGGAATAAAGCGTTGTATTTTGAACAATGATATCTTCAGGAACCTTAATTCGCGCGGGAGTAAAATTCCAAATTGCTTTAATTCCCCAGGCTACCATCAAATCTGCAACTGTCTGAGCATTTTCAGCTGGCACAGTTATTATTCCCATAATCACATTCATTTCTTGCGATAAATCCCGAAATTGATCTATGTGAAAAACTTCAATATCGTTAATCTTTTTGCCGATAGTAGAAGAATTAACATCAAAGGCAGCAACAATATTCAAACCAAAATGTGATAATCCACTATCGTGTAACAATGCTGATCCCAAAGATCCAGCACCAACAAGAAAAGCATTATCCATAATAGTAAATCCTAAAAACTCTGATAAAACATCTACCAATGCTTTAACTTCATAACCAACTCTGGTTTTTCCAACAATAGTTGTGTAGGATAAATCTTTTGTAACCTGTGTGGGGTCAATATTCATGTAGTTTGCAATCTGCGTAGATGAAACAAACTGTTGCCCCTTTCTTAACAAGCCTTCAGCAAACGCCAAATACGAAGGCATACGCCTAATAGTTGGCTCAGGAACACCCTGAATTTTCTTAGAACTTTGAACCATAGTTTCTTACTTACACCTTAAATGAAAACAAAAATAAACAAGTTTTCATTAAAGAAAAATTTCCTTAATGACTTTTTGTTATACAAATCTAATTTTTAACTAAATGGCGCTGGGGATACTAGAAAGAATAATACCATATTCCTCTGTAAATGTGGGCGATATAGGATTCGAACCTATGACCCCTTGGGTGTAAACCAAGTGCTCTGAACCAACTGAGCTAATCGCCCTTAAAGGGTACAAATATAAACAGAAAAAATTACCACAGCAATAAAAACCACAGTTTTGTTTACACGACTTCTGCAACAACGAACGTACTTCCACCTACAAAAACAAGGTCATTTTCATGCGCATTTGTCTTAGCTGCCTCCAAAGCTTCCTTTACAGATGAGTAGGAATTCCCTAACAATCCGAAACATTTTGCCTTTGTTGCAAGAATATTTTGATCTAATGCTCGAGGAATATCTGCACGACTAAAATAATAGCTTGCACTCTTCGGTAATAATTCTAGAATCTCATTGATATCTTTATCATTAACCACGCCAAAAACAATATGCAAATTTCTGTAATTAATCGATTTAATTTGCACTAATATTTCTTTAATACCGGCTATATTATGACCAGTATCACACACCACAGATGGCTTGCTGCCAATTGTTTGCCAACGACCTAACAAACCAGTATTCTTAACTATTTCAGAAATACCTTGTCGAATATTTTTTTCAGAAATCTCCCAAGACTGCTTGTTTAGTTCATCAAAAACACACAAAGCAGTTCTTATGTTCTTACTTTGATATCCTCCTAATAGATCACAAGACAATTTTACTGATTTATCATTTTTAATGGATCGATAAACCAGATTTCGCTTTAAATCAACTATTTCACTCGAAAGACATTCATATGTATCTTCAGAAAATTTTAAATCCGAATTCTTATCTGAAGCAATTCTCTCAAAAACACTTAGAGTTTCATCTTGTTTCTCACCAATAATTACAGGAATACCTTCCTTTATAATACCTGCTTTTTCTTGAGCAATTTGCAAAAGTTCGGATCCAAGGAGGTTCGTATGATCTTTACTTATATTCGTTATCACAGAAAGCAAAGGTGTTATAATATTAGTAGAATCTAACCTGCCTCCAAGTCCAACCTCTACCACAGCAACATCAACCTCTTGCTCAGCGAAATAATTAAATGCCATGGCCACCGTCATCTCAAAAAAAGAAGGACATAATTCTTCGAACTTATCAGCACTCTTTTTTACAAAATCAATTACATAACTCTCCTCTATTAATTCTCCATTTATTTTTATTCTCTCTCTAAAATCCTTTAAGTGCGGAGACGTATACAAACCAACC
>JBFFMG010000274.1:0-5097 GCA_041554215.1 Labilibaculum sp. | reverse complement strand
TCATGGCAAGGAAATCTTGACTAAAGTTATAAAGGAGATTACAGAACTTTTTGAAATGGAACATTCTTTGGGTAGACTATTGGATGTGGATGTTACTGATGCAAAAGGGAATCCTGTTTCGTCGGGTAAGGCTAAGAATTGCTATTTTTGTGACAAGCATCCTGCGGTGTATTGTATGAGAATGAAAACACATGATTATTCAGAAATGAGAAGTGTCATTTTTGAAGATGTTGCAAACTATTTACAGGATCGATTCAAGAACAGAGTTTGTAAAGATTTATCTGCCTATGCTCTTAAAGCACTTCTTCATGAAGTATCTCTTTCTCCCAAACCAGGCTTGGTCGATCGTTTTTCGAATGGATCGCATTCCGATATGGATTTTGCCACTTTTTTAAATTCGAGCGCTGTACTTTCTGTTTATTTTAAAGAGATTGTCGAGTTTGGTTTTTCTTTCTTATCTGCCGATATAAAAGATGCATTGCCAAAATTAAGGCAAATTGGTTTGCAAATGGAAGAGGATATGTTCAACGAAACCAGTGGCGTGAATACACATAAAGGAGCCATATTTTTATTGGGATTTTCATTATTTGTAAGTGCCAATCAAATAAAAAACAATAACTTTTCCTATCTATCATTTGTTAATCAGATAAAGGAATTGAATGGAAGTTTGGTTGAGAATGAATTGGGAAGAAAACTTTATAGTACCCAAAAAACTCACGGAGAAGAATGCTTCGAGAAATTTGGAGCGAAAGGCAACGGAATTCGTGGAGAGATTCAATCGGGATTACCTTGTGTTTTCAAGTACGCAATTCCAGTTTTAAGTTCTCATTTTGATCTGATGAAAACAGAAACTGATGAAGCTATTCAGAAAGGACTTACACAAACTCTATTGATCTTAATTGCAAACAATAACGATAGTAATATTTTGTACCGTAAAGGGGAAAGAATTCTTGACGAATTAAAGAATATTTCACAGCAAGCTTTTAATCTTTATGGAACTCAGTACTTTAATTTAAAGTATCAGGATTTATTAGATTACTGTAATAAAAACCACATATCGCCTGGCGGTTCGGCAGATCTGCTTGCCGTTACACTCTTTATTTATCAGGTGAATAAAAAGTACAATTCAAAAGTGTTCAATACGAATAGCAAATGAGTAATAAAATAACATTTGTCATGATTTTAAAGGTCGTAAACACCTTTCATAACATATAAATAAAAGAGAGGTTTTGGTGTTTAATGCATATTATTGAATACTGAAATAAAGGAAATAATCACACAAAACAATATTAAACTAACAAACAAGGATGGGAGTTGAGAATACAGATTATAGGGAAGAGTCTTTAGACTTACAAAATCCCTTCGATGTAAAACTGGTCTCAGAATTTCTGGAGTCATTGGGTTTTGAATTCGATCCTTCAGATGTTGATTACACAATGATTCTGTATAATTTGAATCAGGAGGTAATAGGAACTGGATCGTATAAAGGAAGAGTGCTTAAATATGTTGCTGTTTCACCTAAATTTAGAGAAGGTGCAGCTTTTGCTCAAATTGTTACACATTTAATAGAATTGGTAATTAATGAACACAAACATATTTTCGTTTATACCAAGCCTCGTAATTTAGAGGTTTTTAAGGGGCTGGGGTTTACCGAAATTGCAACGGCTGAACCTTTGTTCTCTGTATTAGAATTTGGATATGAGAATATCAAAACATATCAGGATTATTTACGATCAATAAAAAAGGATATAAATGTTGGAGCAATTGCGTCTGTTGTCGTTAATTGCAATCCGTTCACGAAAGGACATAAATATCTAATAGAGAAAGCATGTGCTGAAAATAGAGTTGTTTACTTATTTATTGTCGAGGAGGATCGTTCTTCTTTTACTTTTGATATTAGATGGAGATTGATAGAAGAAGAATTGGGGTATCTTGATAACCTTGTGATGGTGAAGGGTGGAAACTATGTGGTTTCAGGAACTATTTTCCCATGTTATTTTTTGAAGGAAGAAAAAGAATGTGATATTGCAGCCAAGCAAGCTGAATTGGATGTAATTACCTTTTTAAATTATATTGTTCCTATTTTAAATATTAATAGAAGATATGTTGGTACAGAAATGTATTCTCCTGTAACAGCTGCCTACAACGCTGCCATGCTTAAATATCTTCCAAATAATGGCGTTGAAATTCTTGAGATTCCAAGAATTACACAGGGTAGTGCAGATAATTATATTTCGGCATCAAAAGTAAGATTGGCAATTCGGGAAGACAGACTGAATGATATTCTCGATTTTTTACCAGATTCAACAAAGAATTATTTGTTGTCCGAAGAGTCTGCCGAGATTAGAGAGAAGATAAAAAATACAGTTTCCAGACATTAAATAGAAAAGCCGGAAGATCATCCGGCTTTTTTTAAGACTTTACCATATTATAATCCTATTCGTTTTCTGATAATGGAAAGAGTGGTTGGTTTTGAATTGTATGTGTATTTTGCAAATATCAAATAAAATAGTAGTAGTAGATTGAATAAATAGTTAAAATACAGAGGTATGTGGTAGTTTTGACTAGCTATGTCGTCGATAAAAATATAGCATAGGGTAAAAACTTCACCCCAAAACCAAAGCCATAAAAACAGTTCACTAAGATCATCTGTTTTTTTTGTTTTAAATGTGTGGATCACCTGTGGAAGAGCACAAATTGCGAATAGAATACTTCCCATCCATCCAATAATTTCGTTTGCTTGCATGTTATCGTGTTTTCATGCAAAAATGAATAAAAGAAAGGAGAATAATTAAGTTTTGGTCTAATTTCTTTGAATTAATAACAAGGTGCGGTCATCATCAAATTTCGAAACGTTATAGATTTTCGTTAATTCCAACTCTACATCTTTAGGCTCAATAATTTCTTTCTCCTTATTGTTGTCAAGAATATAAAACATCGCTTCGTCACCAATCATTTCATTCGTTTTGTCATTAACCGCTTCTGTATATCCATCCGTATAAAGGAATAGTTTATCTCCTTTATTAAAATCTTGAATTAAGCTTCTGTATTTGCACTCCTTTACCACACCTAATAAGGTTCCGACAATATTTAATTGAGAAATTGTTTTTTCTGTTCCATCAAAGTAAAAAGGTCGAAGCGCACCTGCCGAGGCAATGCTTATTTTATTGGAAGATGTACAAAGAGAGATAATGCTTAGAGTTGTGAATACTTCGGTAAGCTGAATGTCTTTAAATAGATACTCATTTATAATTTCGAGGAATCTACCGGGAGATTCTACAAAATCTAACTCTTGTCGGTTAATGAAGAAATTAATGGTGCTTCGGATGTAGGCAATGTATGCAGGAACAAAAAACCAAGCATCCCATTTTTTCCCCATAACATCGCCCAATATCAGAATCTTTCTATTGTGATCTACATCAATAATTTCGTAATAATCACCTCCCGGTAATTTATCGTAAGGTTGATGAAGAATTTGAATATTGTAATCTCTAATTGTATCCCGAAATTCATTTTCAAAACGAATTGGAGATCGTTTTGCTGCGGAGTTTAGTGCATTTAAATATTTACTTTTTAAATCGTGTTCTCGCTGAACGTTTGAGTTTATTTGATGGATTATTAGTTTTGGATTCAGTTCTTTAAATAGAAAACCACTAATTTTGGAATTTAGTAATTTTTCCAGTTTATCCATGTCTTCAGTATCCGAAACAAGAATATTAATTGGAATGTGATTCGAAACAATTTCAGTTATTTTATCTAAAATTGAGATTGCCCAATTTGCCTGATCATCAATAATAATACCCCAAGTATTTGTGTCCTGCAAGGCCATGAAAAAATCAGAATCGCTATAAACAGCGGTAATATTAGTTTTGAGGTGCTTTCTTGGAAGAGGAAAAGGTTTTATTCTATGTGCACAATAGATCAGGTTTCCCTTTTCAAAACTGATGTCATCCTTTCTAGCTCCATCAAGAATATCTTTTCTTAAGTATGCTTTCTTTAAATGAGATTTTATCTTAGAAATAAATATTTTTTGCTTAATAGGCTTGGTGATAAAGTCGTCAGCACCGTCATTTAAATTTTTTATCCATGTTTCTTCTTCGTTATTTCCCGATAGAAAAATAAAAGGGGTGTGCTGGTATTCAGGCGTTTGTCTAAGTCTCTTAACGAGTTCATTGCCATCCATTAATGGCATGTATAAATCTGAAATAATGAGATCGAAATGCTGACTTTTGGCCTGGTCGATTGCTTCTTTCCCATTTTTTGCAAGAGTTGTTTGATAACCTAAGCCTTTTAGAGTAAACTCAATAAATTTTAGGATAACTAAGTCATCATCAACAACTAATATATTTGGCGAGACTTTTGCCATATCAGCGTTTTATTCTACCGATGAAAAGCTGTTCACACATGCAGTTTGATCTTGCAAAATATCGAAAATAGAATCCAATTGCATTAATTCAATAAGTTCCATTACATCTTTATTGATATTGCAAAGTTTTATAAAACTCTTATGTTCTTTCGACGTTTTTAGAGCCGATAAAAGTGCTCCGAAACCAGAACTGTCAATAAAACTAATTTCTTCAAAGTCAACAATTAATCTAGATTTAGGCTGGGATAAAAATTCATTCATCTTTTCCTTGGCAATATTTGCATTTAAGGCATACAAACGATTGGTTTCTCCCAATTTCATTATTGTTATAGAGTTTACCTGTTTGGTTTCAATATTCATAGCAGTAGATTATGGTTAGGTTGGTTAAAGTTGTCCTAAGGTTTCTTTTAATTCTTTAATAGCTAAAGGACATTGTGCTAAAAACTCCTCAACTAATACCGGAATATGCAATAAATCAATGTCATTCATAGTTTCATTTTTTACATTATTCCAGTTTTTTTCATCTTGAGCACTAAATTCAATGCCATTCTCTTTTTTAAGTTGCAATTCAAATTTTAGATTTCCTTTTGAAAAATGTTCCAATTGGTCTAAGCAATCTCCCGAATATTCCATCCCCATAGTTCGCACTGACGATTTTGCTTTATGAGCAAATGCCCCTAGTTCTTGCCAATTTTGGGCATTGAAATTACTTGATATTTCTTCTTCAAATT
>JBFFMG010000273.1:0-5104 GCA_041554215.1 Labilibaculum sp. | reverse complement strand
TTTGATTCCTCGCAGATGTGCATGATGTCCGACGACAATCCGTCCGAAATATCAATCATCGATGTAGGAACAATCTTTGCTTCCTGTAGTCGCTCGTAAATGTCTTTTCGGGCTTCTGGTTTTAACTGACGCTCTAGAATGTAATCATGACCAGTTAAGTCGGGTTGCATGGCTGGATTGTTATCAAAAACACGTTTTTCGCGCTCCAGTAGTTGTAATCCGGCAAAGGCAGCACCCAAATTTCCGCTTACGCAGATTAGATCATTTTCTTTTGCACCACTTCGGTAAGCCAACTGATCTGTATCAGCTTCACCAATTGCGGTCACCGAAATACACATTCCGGTTAAAGAGGATGTGGTATCGCCACCCACTAAATCGACATTGTAATTTTCGCAAGCCAAATTAATCCCTTCGTAAATCTCATCAAGAGCTTCCACAGTAAATCGTTTCGAAATAGCAATAGAAACAGTTACCTGTTTTGGCAGGGCATTCATAGCATAAATATCCGAAACATTTACAGCAATGCATTTGTAGCCTAAATGTTTAAGCGGAGTATACATTAAATCGAAATGGATACCTTCCAACAATAAATCGGTGGTAACAACAGTTTTTTTATTCTGATAATCTAAAACAGCCGCATCGTCGCCAACACCCACATTGGTGCTTGCGTGTTTTAGCTTTATATTTTTAGTAAGGTGTTTTATTAATCCGAATTCTCCCAATGTAGAGATATCAGTACCTTTTGCATTATTATCCTGCATCGTATCCTTAATTATTGATATTTGACTGCAAAGATAGCTAAAAATTGGAAATTGGGAATGTGGAGCTATTGGCGTTGATTTTTAATTCTAAGGATGTCATTAATTTAAAAATGACCACTTTATTTTTCATCTATGGAATGCTTTAAGTGTATGGAGCATTATTGTATGAATGATGCTATTTTAGTGACGAATAGATGTTTTGATGATATCAATTACATTGTGAGATGTAAAAAAGATTTGTATTTGTGCGATCTCTTTCATAAATTAAGTAATTATTATTAAATCTTAATTTAAATTATAATGAAAAATAAACTCATGCTATTGATGGTTGTGGCTGCTTTATTTGCCATTACCAATTGTCAGAATGACAATACCGCCGATCTTGTCGAAAATGATGGGGATAATCTAGTACTAACCGAAGCTCAGAATGGTGATCCTATTGAAGGACAGTATATTGTTGTTCTGAATGAGAGCTCCGTTAAATCTGCTAATCAAGGCAGTTACGATGAAAGAATTGCTGAAGTAAAAGCTTTTGCCAATTCTATGTTTCAAACAAAATCGAGCTCTGAATTTGAGGTGGGTATGGCTTTTGCTACTGTAATTAAAGGCTTTAGTGTTAAAACAACACCTGATTTTGTTGAAGCACTGAAATCGGATAGCAGAGTGAAATATCTTGAGCAAGATAAAATTATTGCTCTGAAAAAACCAGGAACTGTTCCAACGCCGGAACCTACTAGCGAAGTTGTTCCCTGGGGAATTACACGGGTTGGTTATGGAAGTGGTATTGGAAAAACAGCTTGGATTATTGATAGCGGTATCGATTTAGATCACTCTGATTTAAATGTTGATGTTGCCAGAAGTAGAGATTTCACTGGTTCTCGTGTGGGAGCTGATGATCAAAATGGACACGGAACTCATTGCGCTGGTACGGTTGGTGCTATTGATAATGAAATTGGAGTAGTTGGAGTAGCTGCTGGAGCAAATCTTGTTGCTGTTCGGGTTTTAGATCGTAGAGGTAGTGGTTCTACATCTGGAGTTATTGCTGGAGTTGATTACGTTGCAAGTGCTGCTTCTCCCGGCGATGCTGCCAATATGAGTTTAGGCGGAGGTATTTCTATCGCTTTAGACGATGCTGTATATGCCGCTTCTCAAAATGGTATTTACTTCGCATTAGCTGCTGGAAACGAAAGTGACGATGCTAACAATCACTCTCCGGCAAGAGTTAATGGAACTTATATTTGGACTATTTCGGCAATGGATATAAATGATAATTTTGCCTACTTTTCAAATTATGGAAATCCACCTGTTGATTTTTGCGAGCCAGGTGTTAGTATTTATTCAACCTGGAAAGGTGATGCATACAATACAATAAGTGGGACTTCAATGGCTGCTCCGCACATGTGCGGCATCCTGTTAATGACCGATGGAAATCCAGTAACCGATGGTTTTGTAAATGGAGATCCTGATGGAAACGCTGATCCTATCGGAGGAATCTAAGATATTACAAAGTGAAAAAGGAATAGCCGTCTAGTTGATGGCTATTTTTTTTTGAAAGCTAAAAAATTGGAAATAGAGTTGAGGAGAGATGAAACGGGTTTTAATATTCTGTTAGGTCTGGTGAGTGTTAACAATAATTTTTTGGGTTGCAAGTCAAAACTTTTAGGCTCAATCGTGGTTCGAACCACGATTCCTGTCAAATTTTTTGATCGGAAGTGTGTCTCGATACTCGATTTTCGAGGGTGGAACCACACTTCGTGTTAAAATTTTTAATCGCAACTGTGTCTCGATACTCGATTTTCGTGCTTCGATACTCGATTGAACCTAAAAAAGGCAGTATGTCCTGTGGTGGGGCAAAAAGAAAAGGGTGGTCCAAAAAGGAAGAATTCACATCGGGTTGTCATGTTGAGCGAAGTCGAAACATCTGTCTCTCAATGCGGCAGATTCTTCGACAAGCTCAGAATGACAATAATATGGAACTTTTGGATCACCTCTTTTTAATTCGAAATTTTATTCTTCCTCCTTCGATCCATTCTTATGGTTGGGGAAGAATTGTTTTAACTCATTGTATAGTGGCATGGCTTCCTGATCGTGTTCGCTGGCAAAGTAGCGAACCGAGCGATAGTAGGCCATCGAATCCTGATAGTTGTCGTTATCCAGCAAGATTTTGGTGTCGCTTAATTTTTGTTGAATCTGAGCCACTTTTCGCAGCATCTCTTCAATTACTTCTCTGGCTCTGAAATCCCGCTCAAATTCATCCAGATTCACAAAGTTGGGTATGTACTTCGGGTTTTCAGTCATGATTGCCCGTGCTTTATTCACCAACAACTTATTGGTTTCGTTTACCGAACCATAGGTGGAGCGCTGCTCAGGAGTTAAGCCCGGTGCATTTTTATTGGCCGAAACCAGTAAAGCATCCAAATGAGCATTATTTTCGGTCAATTCTTCTGCTGAGAATGTGACCTGAATTAAGTCGTTGTTTTTCATTTTTGAGTTATTTAAAATTATTAATTATATGGTATGCAGGCAGGGCTTGCATGGGTGATAATATGCGGTTTTAAGAGTGGGTTAATTTATTTTTATGTATTTCTTGGGTAAGGGGATGTGTGTGTAATTCAGCCAGAAATCATCATTTATATCTCCTATATATGCTTTAGCTTTTTCAACTCCAAAATCTTTATTAAGCGATTTTTTGAGAGGGGGATTTGTATTGTTATATAAACTAACTCTATTGACTGTTGTTCCTATCAGATTAGTAAATTGTGTAGAAACTCTTTTTAAATACCATTTGTTTTTGAAATAAATTAAATCGGTATTTTTATTTTCAAATTGATTAAAACTACCAAATGATAAACCAAAGTTTTCTTTGTCGATATGAAGGACACCGTTGTTGGTGGTGTCAGTTATAGATTTGTATTTGATAATATAGGTTTCTCGTCCATCTTCTGATGATATTCCTGTCAACTGAAATCTGAAATTTTTCTCATTGCGTTTGATCAGTACATCCTCTCTGTATTTCTGCATGTTGTCGCTTACCATCTTTGAAAGATTAATAAAACGATATGATTTTTCTAATTCTTTTTTTGCTTTTTTACTGTAAGGTTTAATACGGCACTTGATTAGTTCGCGGGTTGAATTATGGGATTGTGTGTGATGTAAATTCATGTAATACTCTTCAATCATTTCTAATTCATGTTCTGTACCACTAACAATTCGGGTGAAAACATTATAATTTGCAGGTTCAACCGAGTGGTTTATATCAAAATTATTATAGAATTCATTCATTATACTGGTTGTAGTTATTGATTTTGCTGTAATTTCGGGTAATGAAATATATTGTTTCTCCAGAATCACCTGAATCGAATCATTTAAATTTTTAATGTCAATTTCTTTTGTTTTGTAATAGATATGTGAGAATACAAGCATTTGATTATTTTTTTCAAGAGGGAGATGAAATTTCCCGTCTTCGTTACTTGTTGTTCCTATACTAGGATTCTCTTTTAGGAAAATATTAACATATGCAATAGGGGAGTCATCAATGTTCGTGATTTGTCCTTGAAGTATAATCTTATTTTCAGCAAAAGACATGCTTATTGATAAGTATAAAATAAGATAGATGAAATAAATTTTCATAATAGAATTATTCAATTGATAAATTGAAATTTGATGGTTTAAAAGGGTTTTGATAGCTGTGTACAATCCACCATATAATAATGATGGATTGTGATATGAGTTGACTTTAGGTTAATGTACTATAAGCTCACCTTTATCCGGATTTAGATCATCATCAAGAAATAGTTCTATTACGGTATCTTGATTGACAAATAAAATGGCAACAGTGGCTATTTTTACCGCTGTCTCTAACCAGCAATTAGCTTTACATGCTCCTCTTCCTTTAATTTTTTTTCCATCTTTACCTGTAAAGGCTGTCTGACAGCTTGCTATGCATGATGCTTGAAATATTTCGGGTTCACTTTCTGGGTTTGTTTCTAGATATGAGAATAAAAAGTCAGAGTCTAGGTCTGTTGCTATAAGTATATTTTCGGAAATTTCTAATTCTTTAATATTTTCAGAATTGTCTAATGTAATTTTTATTATTCCACTTGTGGTCTGACCTCCGCGGTAAACATTTAGTTGAGCAAATGTAATAGTTGGTTCATTTAATGTTGGGTCTCCCACTGGTTCTCCAACTTCCATGTCTTTAGTGTATGTTTTGCCTGTGATACTTGAGGGTAAATTAATTGTGACAAGTTTGTTGCTTGGCTGAATTTGGATTTCATTCTCTTTTGAGCATGAAATGAAAATAAGTGTAGCAATGATAAAAAACAATAATTTTTTCATTTTTA
>JBFFMG010000272.1:0-5163 GCA_041554215.1 Labilibaculum sp. | reverse complement strand
CGAAAAGAAGAGTTGTTTTAGTGATTGATAAATCTATATTTTCATTATCTTGAACACTCAAAATCAAAAGAAACACAATGAATATACGCCTAGCTACCCACTCTGATTTACCAGCCATAAACGAAATTTATAATCAGGCCGTTCGCAAACGCTATTGTACTGCCGATTTAGATGAAATTAGCATGGAACAGTGCATTAAATGGTTCAAAGGACATCAACCGGAAGCATACCCGGTGTTTGTTGCTGAGGAAAATAGTTCGATTATTGGTTGGATCTGTTATAGTCCTTATCGGGCAGGACGCAGAGCTCTCCAGTCTGCTGCAGAGGTAAGCTATTACATTCACGAAGAACATTTGCAGAAAGGAATTGGCTCGCAATTAATGCAGTTTGTTATTGAAGAAGCTCCTAAGTATCAATTTAAGAGCCTCTTTGCTATTTTATTAGCTGCCAATTTGGCAAGCCTTAAACTGCTTGAGAAATTTGGTTTCGAACGTTGGGGTTTAATGCCACATGTTGCCGATATCGATGGTGAAATTTGTGATCACCTATACTATGGAAGAAAAGTCTGAGGTTCTAAAACTCCCTACGATTCTTTGTAATTTTTTAAAACAATGCTAAAGGTTGATCCTTTACCCTCTATGCTTTCGATTAAAAGTTCACCGCCCAAAATTTCTAAATAATCAAGAACAGTGGGCAAGCCCATACCTGTTGTTTTTTGTCCTGACAAACCTTCAACTCGAATAGGATTTTTTTGATAGATACTTTCAATAATTTCTTTCGACATGCCTAAGCCATAATCTTTTACTTCGATGTAAAATAGATCGTTTTTAGTGTAAGATAAAATTGTAACTTTCCCTTTTTTGTAACTGTACTTAATTGCATTCTGAATAATATTACGGAATAAAAACTTGCAGATATTTAAGTCACTGGTTATTTTTAGTTCTCCGCTAAAAGTTTTGTCAAAACTAACCTCACTGAGATTTACCTGAAAAATTTCAGTCATTTCGGTTAACACTTCATTAATGTCAAATTCTGTGATGGTTAATTTGGGGCCTCCTTCAGCTTGAATTGTTCCCCAGTAAAATAAATCTTCAAGTAATCCACTTGTTCGGGTTACAACGTGAAATATGTCCTTATTGAATTCGTTTTTTTCTTCTTCACTAATTTCAAATTCAGGCTTATTTATAAATGAGGATAAGTTTAAAATTACTCCGATTGAACCTCGTAAATCATGGGCAAGAATCGAAAAAAACTTATTTTTGTTTTGAATTACTTGCTCCAACTCTACATTTGTTTCGTTTAATTCGGATGTTTTTTTAAGAACTAAATTCTGTAGGATTTTGGCTCTTTTCTGTTTGATCTTCAGCCATATAACAAGGGTGAGTACCGCAATAGTTAATATGATTATACTGATTATGCTAATCTTTAAAAGTAAACCTAAATCTTTAGGCTCATTTAATATCATACTATTCTCTGGTAATCGATTTTTGGTAACATCAAATTTAACTAATTCATTGTTGTCAAAAACGTATGTACTTGGCAAATAATTGAATTGTGGAATGTCATTAGTAAAAGATTCCTGTATTAATTTTAAGGCCAGTTTTGCAGCTCGTTCACCTTGCTCATATCCTCTGGTAATCTTACCTCCAAATAATCCTTTGTTGAGGTAAAAATCCCAGGATCCAAATATTGGAACATGTGCAACTTCTTTAATTTGTGTAATGCCTTTTTGATATGATATGAAATTTCCGTTCATATCTCGATTAACAACCAATAAGTAAATTACGTAGGAGTCATCTAAATTCCTGATAGCTTGCTGTAAGCTTTCCATTGTGAATTCAGAAATAGATTCAAAATTGAGGTCTTTAAATTGATCTGTAATTCCTTTTAATTCTTTCTGAATAGCTCTTCCTGTTGTCGTATTATCATTAATAATGATAATGTTTTTTCTTTCTGGAAATATCTGTCTTATTGAAGATATTGTTCCGTAATGATCCGCCTTCTCTCCATAGCCAAAAAAATTGGGGTAATCTTGCAGGATGCTTGGATCCATATCATTCACACCACAATAAATTACAGGGATATTCGGATAGAATTTACTCCCATAATCTTTCATAAAATCAAAGGCGGCATTATCGCTGGTAATTATTGCTTTAAAAGGAATTTGTTTAGCCTTAACTTTATAAATATTTTGCAATGCAGCAAAGTACTCTTCGTTATAATTACGCTTGGTATCCAAATATTCAAAAATGAGATTAATATCTGGTCTGTCTTTAAAAACAGTGCGTATTCCTCTAGTTATGCTGTCTGTCCATGCCAATCCTTGGTGATAACTATGGAGAATTAAAATATTTTGCTCTTTTTCTGATGAGGCTTGCGCAAAGACTGGAGAAAGCTCAGCAGTTAAGACCTTGAGGCAAAAGAAGATGATAGAGAATGCTAATAATTTCCGCATGTTGTCATGTTTAAATTAATAATACCATTTCACTTCTTACGTCTAAATGCCCTAATTGTTGGGATTTTGGGTTATTTACATTGGGTAAAAATATACTTATGTTGACTGCTTAATCCCATTTAATCCTAACTCATCAGCAACCTTTTGCATTCCCTCAATGCATCCTTGTATTAAATCGGAAAGCTCCATATTTAGCATTTCAGCGCCTCTCGCAATAACGGTTCGGTCAACGCCGGCAGCAAATCTTTTGTTTTTCCAGTTTTTATTTACAGATTTTACTTTAACGTCTAATACCGATTTCGAAGGTCGAATTAAAGCAGTTGTTGTTACCAGGCCAGTTAATTCATCAACAGCATAAAGTGTTTTTTCCAGTATTGTTTTTGGTTCAATATCTGTGCAGGTTAACCAAGCATGACTTTCTATAGCTCTTATGTATTCTTCGGGCCATTTCTCGAATTCTAGAATTTCTCTGGTTTTTTTACAATGCTCTTCGGGGTATTGATCCCAATCTAAATCGTGAACTAATCCTATAATTCCCCATTTATCTTCATCTTCGTTATGCTTTTGTGCGTAATATCTCATTACTGACTCTACGGCTAAACCATGTCTGATAAGACTTTCTGTTTTGGTGTGTTTCTTTAAAAGTTCGAATGCTTCGTTACGTGTTGGGATGTGTGACATGAGTTATGAGTTTTGTGTTAAAGCACTCAAATTAGTTAAAAATAGTGGTTTGACAATTGAGTTCATATCAAAAATCGATCTAAAGTAATCAGATTTAAACGTAATTGTTTGCATCTAAATTTTCGGAGTGATTCTTTTTTAAACTAAATTTAAATAGTAAATTTAAGATCTTAAAGTCTTAATTTAATTTAGTATGAGTAATCAAAATAGCACAAGAAGAGGTTTTTTTCAAAAACTAGGGCTTACAGTAGGGGCTGCAGCACTAATTGAAACGGAAGCTTTCGCAGATATCAATTTGAATCGTTATTCATCGGCAGAGGATCGTAAGAATTTTTTGTTGAAGTATGAAACCTGGGTAAATAGCTATATTGAAGTGGTTGAAAAGGAAAAGTTATCGAAATCAGACCTTTCCAATAAGCATCGAATAATGGAATTATCAGAGCAGGCGAATGGTTGGCAGGATCAAATAAAAGAATATCTAATGCATGATGATTTTAAGGATAAATATATTTCACTTTCAAGGCAGTTTGCCGAATCTATAACTCATGAATTAGAGGCATAGTCATTGGCTTTTTACTATCAATTATTTTATCAGAATTAAGTAGGAGTGGTGTTTTACATCACTCTCTTTTTTTGTCTGAGAATTATTTATTTAATCTGTTGGGCTGAAAGGGCTTTGTTCTAATGAGGTATTTAGTTTGCTTAGATAGAAATAGAAAAGGCGTTTAGAAATAATAATATTTGGAGTTCGTACCCACGTAAATCAAAAATATTACAAACAATTTGCGTCTAATTTTGCTAACTTTGGATTTCAAATTTGGTTATTTCTATGAACAAAACAAAAGCATGGATTCATGCATTTCGCTTGCGCACTTTACCTCTGGCGCTCTCAAGTATTTTTTTGGGGAGCTTTTTAGCTGCTTCTAATCATGCATTTAGTCTTAAGATATTGATTTTAGCAACACTGACAACCTTGTTTTTACAGATATTGTCAAATCTGGCTAATGATTTGGGAGATTCTATTTCAGGAGCTGATAATAAGGAACGAGTTGGGCCGGAAAGAGCTGTGCAGAGTGGTGTTATCAGTCGTAAGGAAATGAAACGAATGCTTATCTTTTTTGTTTTACTTTCACTAAGCTCTGGACTGTGGCTTTTGTATGAAGGAATGCAGTTAATAAGTCTTAAACAAGGAGGTATTATGCTGTTTATCGGTCTTTTGGCTATTGGTGCAGCAATAAATTATACCGTTGGTAAAAATCCTTATGGATATAGTGGTTTTGGTGATTTATTTGTCTTTCTTTTTTTTGGCTTAGTAGGTGTTTTAGGTACTTATTTTCTTCATACTGGAAATGTGTCATGGAGTCTTTTTTTACCTGCAATTTCGGTTGGTTTACTTAGTGTGGGAGTGCTAAATTTGAATAACCTACGTGATGTGGATAATGATGCAAAAACAGGTAAAGCAACGCTTGTTGTGAAGATGGGGGTTGCGAATGCAAAGAGGTATCATCTGGCGATTCTTTCCATTGCCATGATTTTACCTTGTTTATATATAGTTATTAACTGGCAATCAGCTTATCAGTTTTTATTTTTATTGAGTTTTCCGTTTATTGTAAGAAATATTTTGCGCGTTTTTAAAAATAAAAATGCCAGAGATTTGGATCCAGAATTAAAGCGACTTGCCATTTCTACATTGCTGTTTAGTCTTAGTTTTGGTTTAGGATTGGTACTTTAATTTGATAAGGTGAAATGAGATTTCTATGCTTAATCTCACATCTTTAATCTCACATCTATATAAATATGCTTAAAGCAGATTATCAATATTATCCCCTTAATTTTAAACAAGCTAGCGGAACCTCGCGAGGTGTTTTAACTCAAAAGGATTCATGGTTCATTCGTATATGGGATGATAAAAATCCAAATGTGAAGGGCATAGGTGAATGTTCCATAATTAAAGGATTAAGTTTTGATGATAAAGAAGGTTATGAGGGTAAAATCAAAGAAATTTGTGAGTGTATTGATGACTATTG
>JBFFMG010000271.1:0-5204 GCA_041554215.1 Labilibaculum sp. | reverse complement strand
TAAAAATATAGCGTGTTACTGCCTGAATATTTATTTCTTTATTGGAACTGTTGTCAGGATCGATACCATCTTCATATTTAAATCCAGATATCTTCACATAATAATCTTCCCCAACGGCTAATTCATCCAAAGCTTTAAATTCACTATCAGTTAGATTATTAATCTCCAACACTTTTGCTTCACCTGCATTAGGAGATTGTCTGGTACTTCTATATTTAGGTTGATACTCATTCCTATTTTTGTCTAAAATCTCAATATAATAGTAAATGTTACTCTCATTTATCGCTTTCCAATTTATGGTAACACTCCCAGAGCCACTGGCATGCGTTGCTGTGTTGGAAAAATTGTCCAATGCAGCAATTCCTGACTCATAAATCTGCTCTTCCAGTTTATAACTTTCCCCATTATCAAATTTCAAATTAAATTTCACTAAAAGAGCTCCAGGCAATACATCAAAATAATTACTTCGATCACCTTCCTTTAAATAATATACTTTTTCTCCTTGAAAATTAGTGAAATCATCCAGTTCAATACTGGTTGAAGCATCAGGTAATACTTTAACCTGGCTTAGTTTATTTCCATAAACAACGTACTCCATTTTATAGGCTGACACATATGCATTATTAACAATCCTTAAATCATTCACTACATAAGCATCAGCAGTAACATCATTAATTTCATCAATATTAGTGTAAAACTCTCGGGTTCCTGTTGAACTATTCAGCTTCAAATAAGAATTCGTTGATTTTGTTTGAATGAACCATTCCTGCCTGTCGTTATCTGAAATGGACTCATCTTCAATAACCAATTGATTATCAACTAAGCTCCATTCTCCAACAACCTTATCTCTTCTTCCGCTAAATTCTTGTTTTTTCAGAACTCCTCCTCCTTCGAAACGATACACTATCAAGGCATCATTACGATTATAATCCGAAGATAAATAAGGGTTTGCATACCAATACTTATTGGTTAAATCGGAAGAAGTAAATTCAAACACTTCCTCATCTCCTCCTCCTCCACTACTTCCGCAAGAAGTTAAAAACATACTCCCCACCAATACAAAGGCAAAGGATAACTTATTAAATAATGAATTATTCATCGGTTTATGATCTTTTAGTTTGAATATTCCCCCACTCAAAAAAAGAAGGGACTATATTTAATTATATCTATATCGCATTTATCTAAACACGAAAAAAAGGAAACTATTGTACAATAGCAAAACAATTATAACAATACTCTCTCAAAATTAGCTTCGGGTATTATATCTTCGCCTTGGTAACGCAAAAATACTTGCGCTGTAGCTAAAATATCTTTCTCGCAATATATGGCAATGCGCTCTAAATCATTATCCTGCCAATATACTTTACCTACCATCGATCCATCAATATCATCTTTGGGTGTAGGTATATTAAAGATTTCACAAAGTAAGGCTAATGAAGTGTAATGCTTGTAATCACCAAACTTCCATAGCTCCATGGTATCTATAAACTGTACCTCCCAAGGTTTTTTACCAGCAACATCTAAAACAGTAGGTAACACAACTCCGTTTATCAGCATTCTTCTGGCGATATAAGGAAAATCGAATTCTTTGCCATTATGTGCACACAAATTTCTATTTGGTTTACTGCTAAAACGATTCAACATCAATGCAAATTCCTCAAGTAATTGCTTTTCATTGTGACTGTAATACGATTTTGCCACAAATTTTTTCACCCCATCTTTTCGGGTAACCAAACCTGTTGAAATGCAAACAATTTTACCAAACTCGGCATAAATACCTGCTCTTCCGTATACATCCGATGGAATTTCTTCTTCTGTTCGGAAATAATCGGATTTTTTCTCCCACAACTCCTGTAATTTAGGCGATAGTTCCTCAAAAGTAGCATTCCCAGAAACTGTTTCTATATCTACAAAAAGTAAATTTTCGACTTTAATTTGTTTCAACATAGCACAAAGCTTATCATAAATAAAACGAAAAGTTATAAAAAAAGGAGACAGTAACAAAGCCTCCATTTTAATTTTTACGATCCAACAACAAAAGCTTACTGATGCTCAATCAGATTTTTCTGAATAAAATGTGTCAAAATATCTATGGCTACAACATTATTTCCCCCTTGAGGTACAATTATATCGGCATAACGCTTGCTTGGCTCGATAAATTGAAGGTGCATTGGTTTTACCGTTTTTTCGTATCGATCCAAAACCTTTTCAACTGATCGGCCACGCTCTATAATATCTCTTTTTATTACACGATTTAATCGATCATCGGCATCGCAATCAACAAATACCTTTAAATCCATTAAACCTCTAAGAATAGGATCGGTTAAAATCAATAAGCCTTCTACAATTATTACACCTTTGGGTTCAACTTTAATCGTTTCATCAGAACGCAAACACGTAATATAAGAATAGATAGGCTGATTGATTGCCCCTCCTTCTTTTAGTTTCTTTACATGCTCAATTAACAATTCAAATTCGATTGATCTTGGATGATCAAAATTTATTTCCTGACGTTCTTCTAATGTAAGATCTACATTATCTCTGTAATAAGAATCTTGTGGTAAAACGGCAACGTCCCCTTGATTTAGTCTTTCAATGATTTTTCTAACCACTGTAGTTTTACCGGAGCCTGTTCCGCCAGCAATTCCAATAATCAACATGTTGTATGATATTTAGATGTTTGGTTCAAAAATGCTAATTTTGCATTAACTTCGGCTGGAAAGTTACTAATAATTTAAAAAAGAATTAAAATGATCAAGCACATTGCAATGTTTAAGTTTAAAGCTTTCGATTCGGCTATAGAAAAAGAGAATTACTACCTTCGTTTAAAAGATGCATTCGATGGATTAGATGAGAGAATTCCTGAAATCAAATTTTTACAAATTGGATTTGACGAGTTACATTCTGATGCATCTTATGATTTTATCGTAAACGTTGATATTGAAAACATGGACGCTTTACCAGTATACGCGAATCACCCAGAACATATAAAAGCAGCTTCGGTTGTCAAAGAAATGGCAGCAGAACGTAAAGTAATTGACTACGAATTTTAAAATTAACCAATAGCCATAATTAGCAATCAAATAAAAAAATTGTATAAAATGAGTTTGTATCCATTGAAATTTACGCCCATCCTTAAAGATAAAATTTGGGGTGGAAGCAAATTAAAAACAGTATTAAATAAAGATTTTTCTCCCTTACCTAATGCTGGTGAGAGTTGGGAAATTTCAGGTGTAGAGGGAGATATTTCTGTTGTTAGTAATGGCTTTTTAGCAGGAAATGATCTGGAAGAACTCATTGAAATTTATATGGGCGACCTTGTTGGTGATCATGTTTATGAGAATTTTGGAGTTGAATTTCCATTGCTGATAAAATTTATTGATGCCAATGATGTACTATCTATTCAGGTGCATCCTGATGACGAGCTTTCGAAAGAAAGGCACAATGCTTATGGCAAAACCGAAATGTGGTATGTTATTGAAGCCGATAAAGGATCTGAATTGATCGTTGGTTTTAATCAAGATATCAGCAAAGAAGAATATTTGGCGAAGTTGGAAGAGGGCAAATTGGAAGAGATTTTAAACAATGCACCTGTAAAAGAAGGTAGTTGTTTCTTTATCCCAGCTGGCCGTGTTCATGCAATTGGAAAAGGAATTCTGTTGGCCGAAATTCAGCAAACATCTGATGTGACTTATCGAATGTACGATTTTAACAGAAAGGATGATGCTGGAAATCCTAGAGAATTGCACACAGAACTAGCTGTTGATGCTATTGACTACAGTTTCGAGAAAAAATATGAAACGACTTACGAAACAGAAAAAAATAAAACCAAAGAACTAGTTCGCTGTGCGTATTTCACTACTAATATTCTTGAATTTGACAAACCTGTAGAAAAAGATTATGTAGAACTAGATTCTTTTGTAATCTATATGTGTTTAGAAGGTGATATGACTATTACCTACGAAGAGGATTCTTTAACTGTTGCTAAGGGAGAAAGTATTTTGATTCCTGCAATTATTAAAAATTTGACCCTTACTCCGAAAACAAAAACAAAAATTCTTGAAGTCTATATAAAGTAGTCTTTTCAAAATTATACAATCCTCTTTTCATACAATTGAAAAGAGGATTTTTTTATTCCCCATACAAATAACACAATCTGTCAATAAAGTTGAAGCATTTTTCGGAAAAGATAAGAATCTGTATACCTTTGCAGGGTAAAAAAAATACTCCATGAATATTACTAGTGCGCAATTTGTGATGTCCAACTCGGATATAAAAAAATGTCCGACCGATAATAAGGCCGAATACGCCTTTATTGGACGTTCCAATGTTGGAAAATCATCTCTTATCAATATGCTAACCAATCATAAAGGTTTGGCGAAGATATCCACCAAGCCTGGTAAAACGCAATTGGTTAATCATTTCTTAATCAATAACGAATGGTATTTGGTAGATTTACCGGGTTATGGTTTTGCTAAAGTTGCAAAGAATACCAAACAACGTTTTTCAAAATTAATTTTCAGCTTTATTGAAAGTCGTCCAAATCTTATCAATTTATTTGTTCTTGTAGATTGCAGACACGAGCCTCAAGCCAAAGATGTTGATTTTATGGAATGGTTGGGCGTAAATGGAATTCCTTTCTCGATAATATTTACAAAGGCAGATAAGCTTAGTAAGCGACAATTATCAGAAAACGTTAGAGCCTACGAAAAAGAATTATTGAACACCTGGGAAGAAATGCCTCCTTATTTTATTAGCTCGGCATCGAGTGGTCTGGGAAAGGAAGAAATATTAAATTCTATAGATGAAACCAATAAAACGGTTTTGCTTCAAAAACGAAAATAAAAATAAGGGAGATCTCGTAAAGACGTCTTCTTTTTTATTTTATATAAAAAAAACATCCATGTAAATGGATAAAATAAATTGCGACAACTTGAATAAAATCAAGTTTTTGACGCAATAATTCATAAATTTGCACAGTACAATAGTTATCTGATTTATAAACAAATAATATTTTAATGAAAGCCCCGATTAAAATCTTTTCTGGATCGAACAGTGAGTATTTAGCAGGTCAAATTGCAGCTGCTGCAGGATTGGAGTTAGGAAAATCAAGCATTACAAGATTTAGTGATGGTGAATTTGAAGTCTGTTACGAAGAAACAGTAAGAGGTGCTCAAGTATTCATTATTCAATCAACTTATCCC
>JBFFMG010000270.1:0-5270 GCA_041554215.1 Labilibaculum sp. | reverse complement strand
TATTGAGTTCATTGATGTCCTTGAAATTCAGAAGATTCAATTCCCAAATTTAAGCAGGAAACCAATCACATTTATCGATAAGCGATAGTTATGCGCATTCGAAAGGCCATAAATCACTAAGGATTCACCCGAAAACAACTTAAAATGACTAATCACACCACGGAAAATACTTTTGATAGAATTAGATGCTATAATGATTTAGAAGCCGTTGATGCTTTGAAAAGGATGGTTGAATATGATGAGTTTTATCCTGTGTTTAAGCATGTATTTCCTAATTTGGATCGGAGTGCTTTGGCAAATTTATTCCTGTCAATTACAGGGTCGTACGATTTTCAAAAGAGAGTGATGGATGATGCTGTGAAAACAGTAATAAAATTCAGTATGGATGAGTTTTCATGTGATGGAATAAAGAATTTGGATAGTAAGGAAGCCTATATGTTTGTTGCGAATCATCGTGATATTGTGATGGATGCAGCCCTGTTGCAACATGTGTTGGTAACCCATGATATGAATACAAGCCAGATAACCTTTGGTGATAATTTAATGTCTTCCGATTTCATTATTGATTTTGGGAAGATCAACAAGATGTTTACCGTAATTCGCGATTCCGAAAGACGAGAGGCTTTGCGTAATTCACAGGAGCTATCGGAATATATGCGGGATGTAATTCGAAGCAAAAAGGAATCGGTATGGATTGCACAGCGATCGGGACGCACAAAAGATGGATTGGACGAAACTCAGCAAGGTTTACTAAGAATGTTTGCCATGAGCGGCGAGGGGAGTTTTAAAGAGCGCTTAAAAGACCTGAACATTGTACCATTGGCTATTTCTTACGAATTTGAACCATGCGATTACCTAAAGGTTTATGAGCTTTGCGAAACAAAAAAAGGCAAGTATATCAAGAAAAAGGGGGAGGATTTTAATAGTGTTGTTGAAGGAATCAAAGGATGTAAAGGACGCACAAAACTGGTAATGGGTACATCTCTATCTCCATTTATAGATGCTTTGCCTGATGACATTGATAAAAAAGAGATTCTAAAAGTAGTTGCGGGCGAAATCGACAGACAGATTTATGCAAATTATCAGCTTTGGCCTACTAATTATATAGCCTACGATATGTTGAACGATGGCCAGCAATATGCTTCTGAATATACACAGGAGGAAAAAGATCGCTTTGTTACGCATATGACGAATTGTGCAGCCAAAGTAGATTTGGATGCCGTCGAATTCAAAACAGCTTTTCTCAGTCTATATGCCAATCCAATTAGGCGATAAGATTTAAATAGATCGCATTAAAAAAGGAGAAACTCTGGTGAGTTTCTCCTTTTTTGTGCCCTATTTTAAATTAAGTTTTTTTGGTGGCGTGAGAGGTGTATCCCGGCAATTCTAGTCGGAACCATCTACTCGATTGGTAATAGTTTTTATCTAATATTAAGTTGAGTTTGAAATTCATTTAAGTACTTTGCTATATGAAAACCATCAACTAATCCATGATGTGCTTCTATAGAAATCGGCAACATTCTTTTTCCTTCTCGAATTATAAATTTTCCAAAAGTTATTTTTGGTACAGATTCTTTTTGATCAAAATTTGTTGGATGTAATAAACCACTAAATGAATTCCAAGGAATGGTCGAATGACGTATTAAATCTTTTTTAATATCATCGTTATTTAGTCTTAATCCTGAACAGTTTTTTACTGCTAAAATTTCATTCTCTAATTCTGCGTTAAAAGTTTCAAAATCAGAAGAAAAATTTACAAATCCAAATCCGAATGTTTCATCTTCTCTTCCTATAGTTATTCCTGCATGAATTTTTTCGAATTCTATTATTTCATTATCTATTATTCTATATTTTAGTTCATTTACAGCGTTAACCGCAATCATTGACTTGTGTAAATAATTGGCAAAAAATGACATTTCATTTTCTTTGGAATTATTAAAGCATTGCTCACAATCAACCTCAGTAACTATTCCGAAAAAAGGACTTGCCATTTTTGAAAAAAACTCAAAATGTTCTTTTCTTTTCCATTCTGCTAAGTTAATTTTTTTCATTAGGTTAGAGTTTATCCATTTTTGGTTGTAATTATTGCCAACGGCAGTCTGTCTAAAAAGTTATCAAACTGCTCAATTCAGTGTTAAATATAGCGGTTTTAAGCATACATAAAAATTGATATTGCTTTATTTGGAAATAGAATTGAGGTCCACTATTATGAGCGGAACCATTAACACACCGTTCCTATTGAGCAATTCCTACCACACGAAAGCTTAGTTGTTAACGTGTATCATTTTATCCCATCGGGATTATATGTCTATAGCGAAATACACCATTATAAGGGTTCGACTCCGAACGAGTCGTATTCTTTTGCTCATCCCATATCTATAAACATCTGAATCCTACGGATTCAAGAAGAATTATCTCATTGCTCATTTTTCTATAATTTAGATTCTACTTGCTTTAATAGCACTTGGGAGGACTCGTGCGGTAGGTAGTAGGGGAAAACCCAATAGAAAAAGCTTTAAAAACTCGCTAATCGCAAACTTTTAAAGCTCTCATCTTATTTTTTAGAAATATTAATCGGTTGTGCAACGCTTACTTTTGTTACCGCCTGTCGTTTTCTCTTTAGAATTCAAACATCCAATTATTTCTTTCTGCTTTTTCAACTTCAGTTTTTAAATCTCTTTTTGGTTCCTTTTTCCTCTTAATCATTTCGGAAATTTCAACCTTCAGATTTTTTAGGTTTCCTCCTGCATAATAATGATTTACAAGATTGTCAAGTTGGATAGGATAAATTTCCCAAACCTCTCTTACTTCAATTAGAAAGTCTTTGGTCAAGCACTTATTTTTAGCAAGAATTTTTGCTTGTCTAAATCAATCTTTAATCCAAATGTTTTACTTCTCAATTTTGCAAAGGCGATTGGTATAAAGTATACACTTCCAAAAATCAAAGTGAACAACAGAATTAATGCAATAATGAATATGAATTGGTCAATTGTCTTTTTGCTAAAATTT
Source organism: Labilibaculum sp. (assembly GCA_041554215.1). Taxonomy (GTDB): domain Bacteria; phylum Bacteroidota; class Bacteroidia; order Bacteroidales; family Marinifilaceae; genus Labilibaculum. Next base: position 2,261 of record JBFFMG010000270.1, on the reverse strand, counting down.
TTTCGATTGAAGGATTATCAACTCTCAAAAGTTCTAATATTTTTCTTACTTTATTTTTATCATTAATTAGAGCATAGTCAAATTCATCCATCAGACCACAAGCAAAAAAACGTTCATTAACAGTCATACCACCAAGTCCTTCAACTGTACTTATTATTTTTATTATTTCTTGTTCTGTCATTGTAGTCAGTTTTTCTTTACAATTGGTGGTAACGGCAGTCTGTCTAAAAACTTATCAAACTGCTCAATTAAGTCTTAAATATAGCGGTTTTAAGCATACATAAAATTGAAAATGCTTTTATTTGGAAATAGAATTGAGGTTCTTATTTTGGGGCACTTTTAACTCTAGCAGCCCCGCTGCCACACGATTTTATCGTGTGGTTAATAGCAAAACTAACTAAGGATTATGACATTTCATAATTATCATTGATTGTAGACTTACAACAAGCTTTTAATTCTTGAAACTTATTATTTCTATTCCTTTCCACACCATAACATCGTGCGGTAGCCGGGTTCAACTTTATAAACTTGCTGAAATTCTGATTTATTTTTCTCCTAATTTTGTTTTTAAATCCTGAATTATAGCATTCTTATCTTTAACCTCCAATTGATAATATTTTAGACTTGTAAGTAGGTAAATAAGAACAAGTACATTTCTAATGTCTATTGAGTTTAACTCTGTTGTGTCAATAAATTTGCTTGAAATAAATAAAATTCCAAATAAAATAATTGATACAATAGAAATGATTTTCAGTGTTTTTTTCATTTTATATATTTAAATTTTGAATACGTTCAGCAATGAATGGCAACTTACAAATAAACACGTTGGTGTTCATTTCGCTTAGAGATATCATCGGTAAAAGTTTTACTAAAGTAGCAAAGCGAAACCAATATTCAGCTTGTCAAACCTGCCAACTTGCTTAGCTACGAATAATTGCATAAAAAAGGCTTTATCGTTAAAGAAAACTAAAGGCTCCACCTATTGTGAAGCCCTTAGTTGTTAGTTTTAAACCAATTCGCTGTTTACCTCGTTTGTTTTTCTATGACGTTTAACCAATTGGTTATTTTTCTCAATCAATTCGGCAATTGTTTCGGGCACGCCCTGCAATTTTGAGATAGCCAGCAAAATAGTAGGCTTGGCTAAATCCTTTAGTAAGGATTCTAATTTATGTTACGATTTCATCATTAAACGTACCAATTCAATATATTTATTTAATTTTAGGCAACACAAACATAATTCCATTTTAGAATGAAAAAACTCCACCTAAAACATCTCATGGCATTGAGTGTTATTTTTACATGGTTCGGATCCTATGCTCAAGTTCAGAATATGGTACTTAACCCAGGTTTCGAAGTGTATGAAAAATGTCCTGAAAGTTACACTTTTATGGACAACACACATAAATTAGTGCCTAACTGGACCTATCCAACAGCTACTACTCCCGATTATTTCAACGAATGTGGCTCTAATGAAGTAAAAGTACCCGATAATTTTGCAGGATACAGCAAGGCTAAATCTGGTAGAGGATACGTGGGAGCTATTTTAAGTGGAAGTAATCGCGATTTTAGAGAATACTTTCAAGGTACTTTAATTAGATCTATGGATGCAGGTCAAAAATATTGTGTTTCATTTTGGTACAAATTAGCATCTGGAAGTAAATTTGCTGTTGATCAGTTGAGCATGCATTTTTCAAATTCAGAAATAGCAAATGGGAATAAAACATTTTTAAACTTAGAGGCGCATTTAACGAATAAAGAGGGTCTATTTTTAGACAATACCGAAGAATGGATCCAGTTCTGTCAAGTATATACAGCTAAAGGAGGTGAGGAATTCTTTGTTGTGGGTAACTTTAATAACTATGATAATACGAACTATGTAATTACTGGTCGTGATACTAAGAATAAAAAAGGCAAGACATATGCTTACTACTTTTTCGACGATTTTGAGATTCGTCCGCTAGATGATTGTAATATGTGTGCATGCGTTCCTAAAGATTTAACAACTGTGGTTATTGATTCTTCTTACACAGGAGGTCTAAATCCAGTTACAGGTCAAATTAGTAAAATAATAAATGATGGTGTTATTAGCTTAAAAATATCAGGAGGAGAAGCTCCTTATACTATTGATTGGAGTAACGGAACAAAGAATGCAAAAAAAATTCAAAACCTAAAAGCAGGTACATATACTTACCATGTAAGTGATAAAAACAATTGCCAGTCGGAGGGGACTATCGTTTTTAAAGAGCCCCTGCTGCCTAAAG
>JBFFMG010000269.1:0-5277 GCA_041554215.1 Labilibaculum sp. | reverse complement strand
TTTTCATAATAAAAGTATCACTAGTGAACGACTAAATAATTTAAAAGAAGGTACTCCCTTTCGGTTTCCCTTCAAAGTTGTAAATTGATTTTGCGAAAAAGTTTACAACATGGATAAAACTACAGAAATAAAATTTGTCGGACAGCCTATATTCAAACAGATAATAGATTTGCTTAAAGTCGCCAACATACCGTCACTCATAAAGGCTCACGAAAGTGACCGATATTACAAAGCTTTCAAAAGCAGGACGCATATAATTACGATGCTCTTTGGTATTTTAAGCCGTTGTGATTCGATGAATGAAACCTGTGAAGGATTGCGTGCTTTGGGAGGAAAATTAAATCATTTAGGATTGGAAAAAGCGCCAGCCAAGAGTACGGCAAGTGATGGCTTACGTAATCGTGACAATCGTTTTTTCGAATCTTTATATTTTGACTTGGTGAAAAAATATCAATCATTTTTGTCGGACAGCCGAACCTATGGACTGACTTTTAAAGAGGTTCTTTTGATTGACTCCACAACTATCCGGCTATTTAGTGATGTACTTAAAGGTGTTGGTAGGAATCCCAAAGGAGATGGCAAAAAGAAAGGTGGCTTAAAAGTTCATATGCTTATTGATGCAGTGCAATCTGTAGGACGTTTTGTGAAAATCACAGCAGCAAAGGTGCACGATAAAAACTTCCTGAAAAGTTTGGAGCTGATATCGCACAGCATGATAGTGTTCGACAAAGCTTATAATTATTACCACCAGTTTGCTTTATGGACAGGGCAGCATGTATATTTTGTTACCCGATTGAAAAAGAACGCCGTTTATACCATAATCGAAACACATAAAATTGGATACCGCAAAAAAGACATCGCTAAAGTCCTAAAGGATCAAACCATTGAAATGGTATACTATCCGGAGGATGAGAATGGTAAGCGACAAACCAAAATAAAGAAAACAATCAGACTAAGAAAAGTTGTTTATCAAGATGAAAGGAACCGTTATTTTGAGTTCTTAACAAACAATTTTGAGATTACAGCAGAAGAAGTTGCCTTCCTGTACAAGAAGCGTTGGGGAATTGAATTGCTTTTCAAAAAGATGAAGCAAAATTTTCAATTGCACTATTTTTATGGCGAAAATGAAAATGCCATCCGAACCCAAGTGTGGTGTACGTTAATTGCTCAACTGTTGATGACAGTAATACAGAAAAAAGCACAAACTAAAAAGGCATTCTCTGTTGTTGCCTCATTAGTGAGAATCCATCTAATTAGTATGCTTGATTTGAATGAATTGCTTCGTAGCAGTAATAGAGCTTTTAGAAAACAAACAGGAGATCCACCTAGTCAATTGCAACTGAATTGGCAATAGATTGGAGGGGTCTAATATTAAAACTGAAAATAAGTGCCCAATAAATGGGCAATACAGAAGATAATTATTGAAATCACAACTTTAGTCGTTTGACAGTGAAAAATATACAAAAGTGATTACTCTTTAAAAGTATTATATTAAGATCAATCATTAGCAATACATATTCCGCCTGATCTTCCGTTCTTCTTCTTCATTACAACCCTGTTTATTTTAATTGATTCAAATTGCTCTGAAGAAGAACTTATCCAATGGATAAACCAATACCCATTCTCAAATAGAATCATGTCCATATGCTACTCTGTGATAATAGATGGCATCCTTCAGCTTATTCAGCGATTGGAGTAATTCGGTATTAAGCGTAACTTTTTCCCAAAACACCCTGTAATTGCCAGTGATTCCTTAAACACTTAGCGGTTCATACTTGCTTAGTGCATTATCACTTCGGGAGGAGGGGTTTAGCGAAATTGCTTAGCGCAAGTTTCTTGCTTTTACACCGAGGCTTTAGCCCGGTGGTTGTGTTGGATACCCCTAAAATAGGCTTTAGCCGTTAATCAATAGTATTAAAGGCTAAAGCCATTCTTCAATCCTTTTAGCAAAATCACCCAGCTAAAGCAGGGTGCAAAACAATTGTTGTCATCGCCACTGTTGAGTTAAACGATTGCCAGTCCACACGGGGAGGGGTTTTTTTCAGCGAGTTAGCTGTTTTTCGCTTTGATGGCGTAGAGGTGAAATACAAGCTGGACACGGCTTTGCGAAGTTGCTACATTGATTTACTATTTTTTACACCCCGGCATAAGTTCGGTGGTGAAACTACGAATCAGGCCTTTGCTTTTTAAACATAAGATGTTTATTTTAGAGTTTGTAAGTGACGTGAAAGAAATTCGAACAGTGAAACCTGATTATAAACATTGAAACCTGTTAGAAAGTATTTGCCAATTGATTGAAAGTTGGGGCAAAAAATAGTTTTTGCCTACCCGCTGCCCTTCGGTGCAGTTGGGGAAGACCACGCACATTGCACACAACTTGTTCTGATTTCTCGGGATTTGCAAACCGCACTGGCTGACAGACAAACCTAAATTTGTAAAAGAGTGCAAATTTTCTTCCTCAAATTATCATCTTACATTTGTTTATTTGAACTAAAATGACAAAGTGGCAAATGTAAAATGTCGTGAAAATCAAACACCGCCATTATGACAATGGACAAGTGTCAATGCCTGACACAATTGCATTTACATTAAACCCGTCAACGTTTTCTCTTTTTTCTTCTTCTGTATATTATGCTGTTTCCCATTCTCTTATATGTTTTTTAAAATAGATGGTCCTTTTTCGTTTTGGCATATCATTTGAAAAATAATTTATCGATAGATTTATTGTTTAACTAAAAGTATGGAGGATAAAATTATGTCACTAGTAAGATTTTCAAACCAAATGCCTAGTTTGTTCGACCGCTTTTTAGAAAATGATTTGTTTGATTGGTCGAACCGCAATTTTTCAAACACCAATACAACGCTTCCTGCTGTAAATATAAAGGAAGATAAAGACGGTTTCGAAGTTGAGATGTCAGCGCCAGGCTTTAAAAAAGGTGATTTTAAAATTGAATTAAATAATAGCTTGCTGACCATTTCATCTGAAAAAAAGATAGAAAACGAAACCAAAGAAGGCCAACAATTTACGCGCAGAGAGTTTAGTTATCAGTCATTTAGTCGTTCGTTTACCCTTCCTGAAACAGTAGAAGGTGAAAAAATTAAGGCTAAGTATGAGAATGGAATATTATCAGTTAACATTCCTAAAAAAGAAGAAGCTAAACCAAAGCCTGTAAAACAAATTGAAATTAAGTAATTAAACTAAATACAGTCAGCTCATTTAAGCTGGCTGTATTTAGACAAACAATTAATTATTAATCGTTTAAAATTAGATGCCATGAAACTATTTAAATGGGATTTGGCAGATATAAAACCCAAATTTCCGAATATAGTTGAGAAATTTTTAGGTAAAAAAATTACCGATGAGACTTCTAACAATCAGGAAATATCAGTCGTTCCATCGGTGAATATTGCAGAAGCCGACAAAGCTTTTGAAGTTAATGTTGCATTGCCCGGTTTAGATAAAAAAGATGTGAAAATAGAAGTCCAAAATGATTGTTTGATTGTATCATCAGAGAAACAGTACGAAAATGAAGAGAAAAATAAAAATTGGATGCGCAAAGAATATGGTTATGCTGCTTTTCAACGTATGTTTCAACTACCTGAAGGTGTCGACCAGGATAAAATTCAGGCAGAGATGAAAAATGGAGTTTTATCAATTAAAGTAGCTAAAAAAGCTGGGTATATTGAGAATAAAAAACAGATTGCTATTGAATAACTAATTGTCTAATAGATTAAAAACACAAGATTATGAAACGTATATGGATGTTATTCATTGTAGTTACATTAATCTTAAGTAGCTGCGATGGACAAGAAAAACCAATCAAAAACGACCAGTCAAGTGCCTTGAAAAATGCACCGAAAGAAGATATCAAAGTAAATAGAGAGTATGATGAGGATGGTAATCTTATAAGGTACGATTCAACTTATACTTACTTCTACTCAAATATTGAAAACGATACGATTGCAGAAGATAGCATTTTCACAAATTTCAAGAATATGTTTGAGTTACAGTATCCTTTCTCTTACAAGCCATATTTTAATAACTTTTTCTTTCGGGACAGTTTAATGAAATATGATTTTTACAAAGAAGACTTTTTCACTGAAAGATTTAGGCAAAACATGGAACAGACTGAAAAGATATTTCAGGAAATGGATTCAGTAAAGAATAAATTTTTCAATGAACAATTTCAAAAAAAATAATTGTAGGATAAATTAGTGGTTTAACTGTCTGAATATGTGTTGTCATGAAAACAATAAATATTTTTTTAGCAGCACTACTGGTAATAGTAATTATTGCCGGTTGCAACAGTAAAAACGAAGAAAACGAAACTTCCCAGGCTAGTAGGGACGTACGCATGGAAAAGCCAGATGAACTTGGTATGTCGCAAGATTCCTTATCTGGGAAGGTAAATGAAAAAGCCATCAATTCAATTGAATCAAAAAAATCTGAATTAGTTGAAGAAGCCGTTTCTTCTTATGAAAGTGTAAATGAAGCCCTGTCCGCTATCGAGCTTGGCAATAAGAATAAAGCGATTGCTGCATTAGAGAAAGCCGTTGGGAAATTAGAAGTATTATTAGTAAGAGAACCCGATCTTGCTTTGGTGCCAGTAGATGCCTCTATTAAAACAGTAGATCTGGTAACAGATTTAGAAACCATAATAGCCATTAAAACTGCAGCGAAAAAAGCCATTGCAGATGACAGTTTTCAAGCGGTTCGCGATGAAATAGCAAATCTGGCAAGTGAAATCCAAATTTCGACTGTTGAAATACCTCTGGCAACATTTCCCGTAGCATTAAAACTGGCAGCCGCACAACTGGAACAGGAAAATATACGAGAGGCTAAAGTCATCTTGCATACGGCCATTAACACTTTTGTAATAAGGGAACAACGAATTCCATTGCCAATACTTAGGGCTCAGGCAATAATAAACCAGGCAAAAAATAATGACTCATCGCTAGAAGATAAAAAAAAAGAAGTTTTGCAATTGCTTGATAATGCTGAATATCAGCTCTTAGTAGCCGAAGAATTGGGCTATGGGAAACGCGATAAGGAATATGCTGAATTGTATAAATAGATTAAAGAGCTAAAAAAATCAGTAAAGGACGATAAAGATTCACAAGGTTTGTTCGATACCTTAAAAAACAAACTGGAAGCATTTAAAAACAGAATAGTCTCTTAATGCTGTAAGTGGAATTTGAAATGGATTATTTGTTTAAAGGGACTGTTTTAAAAAAACGCAGTCCCTTTTTAACAAAATTTGATTTGAAAAATTTTTT